>MFMD01000001.1:151-266 GCA_001781715.1 Candidatus Kaiserbacteria bacterium RIFCSPLOWO2_01_FULL_55_19
CGCGAGCGTTGCTTCCTCGGGTGTGATGACAGCGTCAGCGTGTTGCTCGAGCGCGTCAACAATCGTTTCCCCCGCGAGGAGCCGCGTACGCGCTTCAACCAATCGGTCTTCCAGA
>MFMD01000001.1:413-555 GCA_001781715.1 Candidatus Kaiserbacteria bacterium RIFCSPLOWO2_01_FULL_55_19
TCGCGTCCCCAGAGAAATACCGGCCGCTCATACTCGTCTGCAATGGTGTTCGCGACAAGCCCGAGAAGCGCGGGCCGCCACTCGGGGTCGCCGAGTGCTATCACGCTGCGGAGCTCGCGCTCCTTAAGCCGTGTGTGCACGG
>MFMD01000001.1:643-13854 GCA_001781715.1 Candidatus Kaiserbacteria bacterium RIFCSPLOWO2_01_FULL_55_19
TTTCTTCGCGAGCGCATCTGCTTCGCTCTCATCGTTTGTTATAAAAAGTTGGAATGCGTCCCGTGCCTCTCCGAGACGGCTCGCCGCGTTCACCCGTGGCGCAATCATAAAGCCGACATCGTCTTCAGTAATCCGTCTCTGCTCCACGCGCATTCCGCGAAGGAGCTTCTGGAGCCCGATTCTCGGCGACTTACGCATCACGAGGAGCCCGTAGATCGCGAGGACGCGATTTTCATCCACGAGCGGGACCATATCCGCGATGGTTGCGAGCCCCACCATATCCAGAAGCCACTTCTCCCACCCCTCCGGCACCTTCTCGCGAAGTCTCGGCTCTACCGCGAGGGTGGCGCAGATGAGCTTCCACGCGACACCCGAGCCACAGAGCCCGCGGAAGGGATAGGTCTCGTCTTCCCGTGCGTTTGGATTCAGGATTGCGAATGCGGGAGGCAACAGCGGCCCTTCGACTTCGCTCAGGGCAGGCAGATGGTGGTCAGTGACGATGACCTCCATCCCGAGCTCGTTTGCGCGCACAATTGCTACGACATCCGTGATACCCGAGTCCACCGTCACGATAAGCGTCACGCCGTCTTTTGCGAGCGACTCAATGCCGGCAATATTCATCCCATACCCCTCTTCGTGCCGATGCGGAATATAATTGACGAAATTCGCCCCCGCTTTCTGCAAGAAGTCGTGCATCAGTACCGCGCCCGGAATGCCGTCGCAGTCGTAGTCGCTCCACACTGCGATTTTTTCTCCGCTCACCATCGCATCCGCGAATCGCCGCGCGGCCTTTCGCATATCCGTCATCAAGAATGGGTCGTGGAGATGCGTGTCGTAGGAAGGGTTGAGGAATTTCTCCGCATCTTCTTGGGTCAGGATTCCGCGGCGCGAGAGAAGCGCCGAGGTGAGGTCGTCGTAGGCGCGCAGTTCTTCGCGCGCAGTCTCGTGGAGGGGGTCGTGGAGCGGGAACATACAGAGGTTGTAGGGAGTAGGTGGTAGGTTGTAGTATGACATGCAATGAAAGATTGCATATTCTGCAAGATAATTGCAGGCGAGGTCCCAAGTGAGAAGGCGCATCACGAGGACGAGAGAATAGTCTCTTTCCCTGATGCGCACCCGGTACAGCCGGGTCACACGCTTGTCGTCCCCGCGAAGCACTATCAATGGTTCTGGGAATTGCCGGATGACCTCGCCAATGATTTATTCAAAGTCGCACGCACACTCGCGCGCTCGCTGAAGGAAAAGACGGGGGCCGACTACATCCAGCTCTCTATCGTGGGGAAGGATGTACCGCATGTGCACCTACATCTCATCCCGCGTTTTACGAAAGACAATCCGCCCGCGGTGTAACAAATATAAAACGTCGGCGCCTCCCGGTACCGACGTTCGTGTGGTCCCTGTGGTCTACTCCCTCTCCACCCTTCTCTCCACCGCTTCGTGGATGCCATTCTGGAGGGCATCCGCGAAAAAGAGGATGAGAGGAATGAAGTAATACTTCATTACGAGCGCGAGGAGCATGAGCCCGATGATGAGGACAGCAGCCCAGATTTTCCCCACACCGAGATACCCGAGGGCGAAGGCAAGACCGATTACCCCGACGATTAGCCAGAAACAGAACTTGCTCATGTCCAACCTCCCGTTTAAGCAGCCCACGCCGCTCCTAGGAAGTATTTAATACTCAAATACCCGATTTGTCAAAGGCCTGCAGACCGGGGAGTGTGCCCTTCGCGAGGAAGTCGAGCATCGCGCCCCCGCCCGTGGAGACGAATGAGAACCGTGGTACGAGGTCAAGTCGTGCGATAGAGGCGACGGTATCGCCGCCACCGACGATTGAGTGCGCGCGCGAGGCGGCGACCGCGCGCGCGAATGCGTCGGTTGCATCCGCAAACCCGTCCTCATATCTTCCGAGCGGGCCATTCCAGAGAATGGTCTTTGCCTTATGGGCGAGTCCCGCGAGGAGCCCAGCAGTCTCGGGTCCCTGGTCTTGTATCGCTTCGTCGGGGCGTACGTCGCCAAAGGACGCGGTGCGCGATTTACTCCGCATCTTCCCCACGAGGCGCGCAGGGACGACTACCGAGTCAATCGGCAGGACGAGCTTCGGATTCGCGAGCAGACGCTTAACGAGACGCGCGTCGGTACCCGATATGAGCGACCGTCCCACCTCCTGCCCCGCTCCTTTGAGGAAGTCGTTCGCGAGCGCCCCGCCGACAAAGACATGGTCATATCTCTGGAGCAAGGTCATCAGGACCGCCTCTTTCGTGCTAAATTTCGCCCCGCCGATGACGGCGAGTGATGGATGCACGGGCGTAAGTGCGCGTGAGAGCTCGCGAACCTCTTCTTCAAGGAGAAGTCCTGCGTAGGAGGGGAGGTAGTTCGGTACACCGATGATAGACGCGTGCCCGCGGTGGCAGGTATCAAACGAATCTTGGACAAAGACATCGGCAAGTCCGGCGAGCTCGCGTGCAAAGGAGGGGTCGTTCTTCTTCTCGCCGGCGTTCCGCCGGAGATTCTCTAATATAAGGATGTGCCCCGGTAGAAGTGCGCGGACAGCGGCGCGCGCCCCTTCCCCGATAGTGGTCGGGCAGAACGAGACATTCTTGATGAGTTTCCCAAATGCGGACGCGACGGGCGCGAGCGATTCGGTCCCCTGCTCGCCAAGGTGGCTTATAAGCACGACGCGCGCCCCGCGCTCACAGAGGTACCGAATTGTGGGGAGCGCTCGCTCAAGGCGGTAGTCATTCGCGATACTGCCGTTTGCAAAAGGAACATTAAGAGAGGTGCGCACCAATATCGGAATGTTGGTGAAAACCGGTATGTCGCGAATACTCCGCATGCGGTCAGACAAGCTGTTTCACCACCAGTGAGAAGATATGCGGGTCGGTTGATGCGTGCCCGACCAAGAGACCGTCAACCCGCGAGCCCGCGACAAGCGCGCGTGCGTTGTCCGGCTCAACGGCTCCGCCGTAGAGCACAAGCGAACGGTTAGAATTCTTCCCCGGCAGGAGTTCGGCGAGCACCTTATGAATATAGAGCGCCATCTCGGCAAGATCGTTCGGCAGAATCGCAAATGATGCCGCTTTGCCGATCGCCCACAAGGGTTCGTACGCGACAATTATTTTTGCGCGCCCTTTGGGAGAGAGCATCCTTAGCGCGGTAGTCAGTTGTTCGCGCACAATGACGAGATACCGGCCTTCATTGTCGCGTTCGCGTTCGCCGACACAGAGGATGGGAGTGAGGTCATGAGCAAGCGCGCGCTCAAGCTTCTCCGCGATAATAGTGTCCGTGTCCCCTACCGCCCTTCGCTCCGAGTGACCAATAATCGCATAGGTCGCACCGGCGGCGGCAAGCGCGCCCACCGTTATCTCGCCCGTCTGTGCCCCGCCTGTTGAGAGCGAAACATCCTGCGCGGCAAAGGCGACATCCGAGGTGTTGTTTTTCGCGAGCGCGCCAAGCAGGGGCGCCGACGGTGCGAGAACGATGGCGCACTTCGTCGTTCTTGCGAGCCGTTTGCTTACGGCAAAGAGCTTCTTCGCCTTTGCGAGGTCGTCTATATATGCCTTCCAGTTGGCAACAATGAGCATACACATATAGTAGCAGGCGGCAGGAGCAGTGGGCAGTAGACCCGAACTGCATTCCTCTTCCTGCAACCTGCTCCTGCGTACTGCTCCTACCTCGTGATGGAGTAGGTACCCGGAATGAAGGTCCAGCTGCCACCTGGTCCCGAATCGAATACTACGCTCGCAAGGCCGGTATCATATTTTATATTAGCTGAATTTTTCAAATATATTTTATACGCAGTAACCTCTTTCAAGGAAATACTGTTTTCTAGCTCGATAAATCCGTGTGCTGCGTACGCAACCATCGCCGAAACGCTGTTCTCTAATTCGATTGCTCCTACCCCTCCCCCATTCTCAGCGCTATTGTTCTGAGAAACGAGCAGGATGAATGAGCCGGTCGTTCCTGAATTTTGGAATGATGCGGTATTTTTTATAGATATTTTGCTACTCGTGAGTTTGTTCGAGGGGTTATCCGCAATAATCGCTACTGTCTCGGAACCCAAGGACGGAGCCATTTTTACGACAGCAGAATTTTGAATGATGATATTTCCAGTGACCCATATGTGTCCGTATAGAGTCACGATAGCTGTGCCGCTGATGTTCATATCGCAAGGAATTTTCACAGGACCAAGACTCACGCTGCCGGACGAGATGCTATAGGAGCCGCTTGTACATGTTGCGGTTCCGCCTGCGGCAGCAAGAGTTTCCCATTCTCCGATTTGCGTGTCCGAGATCGGTAGCGATGTCGTGGCCTGGTCGGGACTGTTCGGGTACGAGGTGCCGCTCACTGTGGTGTTTATCTTACTTGTGTCGTAGTAGGCATTCTTATCGATAATGGTGCTTCTGGAGGCATTTCCGATGGTATGAGCATATACTGAACTGGTCGCGTGGATGCCATATACCAACCCATCTGGTCCCGCAGAAACGACGTCACCATATATATAGTTCTGGCTGCTGCCGATGACGGATCCGCCCGAGTATACATTGCCGGTTATGGAGGAGGTGTTATCAAGCGTGAATCCTCCCTGCCCCGCCTGCACGCCATAATGGAATGAGACAACATCACTCGTAAGGCCAATTTTGACCTTTATAGTTCTTGTTGCAATGGGGTTTTGACTATTGGGTACCGTACCTATTGCAGTAACGAGTTTCGTGTTCGAATCAACACTTGAAACAGTTATGCTAAACATCCCATTAGTAAACGAGGTATTGGTTTCTCCACTGTACGAAGGATTCTGATTCAGTTGGTACGCCGCCTTATCTATGGCTGCTTCGGCAAGGGCGAGCGCCTGCGCACTCGCAACATTGACGCGCGCCCCGCGCGCCCCGATTGTCACGAAATTCAGATAGGAAGTGCCCACTGCGAAGAATATGCCGAGGAAGATGAGTGACAGGACCAACACATATCCTCGTTTGCCTTGGCGTGCCGGAGTGAGTGGGGACATAGATTATTGGTGATTACGCAGACGAATCTGCTGGGATAAGTGGTTGGTCACAACCTCTTCTTTCACTTGTGCTTGCGTTTGTATATCGACGGTGATGGTGCGCACTTGAACAAAATCAGCATCATCATATGCGAACGAGAACGCGCTCAGCGTCGAACTCAACAGTACGGTGCCGGCAACGCGCGCACTTGTAGCGTCTTTCTCAAGGAGGCGGTATGCATTGGTTCCCACCGCGTAGAACGCGACATAGTCGTGCGCATTTGTGATGACATTTCCCGAACCATCAATAGACGGAAGCTCAAGAACAAGCGAAGTTGCCGTTGAGGTATAGGTTGTACCAGAAAAGGAGTGTGTCTCTAGTACGGCATTTGCTGGGAGCGCGAGCGACTCTATTTCGCGCAGCAGAGTGCTTGCCGAAGCATAGGATTGAGACGAGATCTTCCCGTACGACGAAGCCTTGTTGAAGGTATAGAGCAAGAAAGTGAGCGCAACAACGATGCTCGCACTAAGTGCAATAACAATGACGGTTTCAATAAGCGTGAACGCGGACTGTCTTTGGGGAAGGAACATCATGGGAGTCCGCCCGTCTGGGTGATGAGTGTTGAGAGCGAGACCGTGCTTGACGCCGTGGCTCCTGCGTCAAGCCAGATGACCGTTGCGGTTACCTGCTTCGTCTTCGCGTTGTAGTCGCTCACCATAAGCGTCGTTGTTGCTTGCGGAAGCGTGTCCACAAGCGCATTTCCGAAGGTTCCGCTTCCCGGGAGCGCCGCGTATCCGCCCGCCCGCAAGCTCTCAAGCTCGTTGCGGACAATCGCGAGCGCGACGCCCTGGCCCTTAGACGCTCTCACGAGGACGCCGCTGCGGGTGACGGCCAAGAGAAGAAGCAGCAGGACGCTTATGATGAAGATTGAGACGACAATTTCAATGAGGGAGAATCCGCGGGACGATTGCATATCAAAAGGCTGACGATAGCGAGTAAATCGGTCCGATCATTGAGACCGCGAAGACACCGACCGCCGCACCGATGCACAACACGAGGACCGGCTCAATAATGACTGAGATATTCTTCGTCTGCTCGCCCACATCGTCTTCATAGAATTCTGCAACCTGTTTCAGCATCTCGGCAACCTTTCCCGTTTCCTCCCCGACGGTGAGCATGTCGCTCATCAAGATTGGATAGAGCTGCGTGTGTTCTGCAAATGAAGCGGAGAGTAACTCTCCTTTCTTCACATGTTCCTCCGCCTCTCCTATCACATCCGCAAACACATTCGTCCCCACGACCTCTTTGGTAATAGCAAGTGCGTTCAATACCGGAACGCCCGAGGCAAGGAGCGAGGAGAGGGTGCGGGAGGCGCGCGCCGCGTAGGTCTCGCGCACAATCTCGTTCACGATGGGGAGGCGAAGCGCTGTTGCGAGCACGACTCTGCCGCCAAAGGCGGAACGGATGAATGCAATACCACCCACCACAAGCACGAAGAGTCCGAGCATCACAGCCACAACATTGGCGACCATAAAATCAGATACCGCAACAATGATTTGCGTCGCAAGCGGCAGCTCCACCCCAAGCTGGCTAAAGGTAACCGTTAGCGTCGGCACGACATAAATAAGCATGAGAATACCGACGATAACAATCGCGGTCATTACTATCGCGGGGTAGAGCATAGCGCCCTTAATCTTGCGTATTAATTCTTCAGAATGTTCCAGCTGGACGCTGACAACGGTGAGCGCGTCGGTAAGAGACCCCGACTCTTCGCCCGCTCGTGCCATCGCAACGAACAGCGCAGGGAATACCTTCGGGTAAGCCGCAAGCGCCATATGAAACGAGGACCCCACCTTAATAGCGTCAGAGAGCCCCGTGGCAATAGACTTCAGATACTTGTTTCCCGACTGTCGCTCAATCACCGAGAGTGCTCGGGAGAGCGAGAGGCCGGCACCAAGCATTGCAGAGAGATTCCGCGCCATCCGAATAACCTCAATGCGCCGCACACCGCTCCCGAAGGTTATGGTGAGCCACGATGGGAGCACGAGAATTCCACCCCCCTCCTCAAGGCTGACGACGAAGCCCCCCTCCTTCTCTATCAGGTCATACACCGCAAAATGCGTCGGAGCTTCAATCGTGCGGATTTCGTCGGGCAATCCTTCTTTTCGTATCGTGGCGCGGAATTTCATAGCTATTCGGTTATCGCACGCAACACCTCCTCAATGCTGGTAATGCCGCGCCCGGCCTTGTAGAGCCCGTCTTCAAACATTGTGAGCATCCCTTCCTTCTTCGCCTGCGCCTCAAGGGCGTCGCTCGTACTGGTGCGGAGTATGATTTCGCGAATGGCAGGGGAGATAGCAAGCACCTCGTGAATACCGATACGACTCTTATATCCGTCCTCACACTCGGTGGACGGGACAGGCCGGTAGAAGGGAATGTCGTCCAGCGTAGACCCCTTCTTCACGAGTTTCTCGTCTTCAAGGGCCTTAAAGGCGATAGCGAAGTCCTCATCGCTCCCAATCTTCGCGCGCATCGCCTTGCTCAACATATATTCTTCTTTGTTCTCACACAGTTTGCGCACGAGGCGTTGCCCGACGATGATGCGAACCGTAGAAACGAGGAGAAATGGCTCAACGCCCATATCAATAAGGCGCGGAATAGCGCCGGCGGCGCTGTTGGTGTGGATGGTGGAGAGCACGAGGTGTCCGGTAAGCGCGGCATTAATCGCGAGCGAGGCGGTCTCGCTGTCGCGGATCTCGCCGACCATAATAATGTCAGGGTCTTGGCGCACGAGCGACCGGAGACCGTTGGCGAAGGTGAAGCCTATTTGCGGATTTACCTGTGTCTGATTCACTCGCTTCATCTGGTACTCAATCGGGTCTTCAACAGTGGAGATATTTACATCCGGCTGGTTCAAGATATCGAGCATCGTGTAGAGGGTCGTGGTCTTACCCGAGCCGGTCGGTCCCGAGATGAGGATGATACCGGTCGTTTGTGAGAGTGCGTGGTGAATGCGCTCCATATTCTCGCCGTGGAGCCCGAGCACATCGAGCGTGAAGCCCTCTCCCGTTTCGCGCAGGAGACGCATCACGGTCTTCTCGCCGAAGAAGGTGGGGAGAATGGAAACGCGGAAGGAGACCTTATCTGCTTCGGTCTCCATCTTGAAGCGTCCGTCTTGCGGGAGACGCTTCTCGTCAAGTTTCAGGTTCGCGAGGACCTTGATACGCGCAACGATACCCGCCGCCGCCGAGGACGGGAGCGTCATCGCGTCGTGGAGAATGCCGTCAATGCGGTAGCGCACCAGCACCTCGGCCTCCATCGGTTCAATGTGGATGTCGGATGCACCCTGGACAATCGCATGGCGCAGGAGTGTGTCCACAATACGCACGATGGGCAGGTCCTCTGCCATTTTCTTCAAGTCATCGCCCGAGAGATCCTTATTCCCTTCTGCAATGACGCGAATCTTCCCCGCCTCGGTGGAGATAATGTCGCCGAACTCGTCTTTCAGCGATTTCTGGTACTGCAGAAGGGAGAATTTAATGCTCTCGGTGTCGGTGAGGCGCGGTAATATCTTAAGTCCGGTCTTCTTACGCACCGAGTCAATGGAGGCGAGGTCGTCTACATCGAGCATGGCCACCTCAAGCGAGGGGTCTTCCTTCTTGTAGGCGATGATATTGTGGGTTCGGGCGATTGGCTCGGGGATGAGCGCGAGCACATCAATGGGAATCCGATGTTCCTTCAGATTCACAAACGGGATGCCGAGCACATACGCCTGGATGCGCCGGAGTGCATCCTCGGTGAGTGAGCCGCGGGAGACGAGAATAGCGCCGAGCGAAGACCCTCGCTTTTTCGCCTCTTCAGCCGCCGCGTCAATCTCTTTTTTCGCGACGAGACCAGAGTCAATGATGAACTCTTTGAGTTCCCCTTCTGAAACGTGCATATAGAGTGCAGTATACCCGAACAATCGGACCTGTATCCTTGCGCTGTGTGCTTAACGAAGCGCAAAGTTGACGAGGAATAGGTATCTGGTATACTTACTAGCACCTGAAATGTCCGTGGTGCGGGCTTTCTTTATAAAAGTGCGACAAATAAGTTAGTGCTGGATAAACATACATATTCCATATGATTGACCTAAAAACCATCAACGCAGTACTCGGAGAGTTTGAGGACAGAGGCATCAGTCGTCGCACGATGATTGAGGCGATTGAGAGCGCTATGGCCACTGCCTATAAGCGCGAATACGGCAAGCGCGGACAAATCGTCCACGCAAAGCTCGACCTCAACACGGGGACTATCGCCTTTGAACAAGTGAAAACCGTCGTGGACGACACGACGGTGCGTTTCCCCGCGGAGGGCGAAGTAGTGCCTGACGAACATTCGCACCCCCACTCATTCCACGCCGCAGAAGAGGAGCAGCTTGCCGACGGTGAACTACCGCGCTTTGACCCCGAGAAGCATATTCTCCTTGAGAACGCCAAGCTGATGAAGCGTGGTGTCGCGCTTGGTGAAGCGATAATCTTCCCGCTTGAGCCGCAGGACGACTTCGGTCGCATCGCAGCCCAGACCGCCAAGCAGGTGGTTATCCAGAAAGTGCGCGAGGCCGAGAAACTCTCAATGATGGAAGAGTTCGGCGAGAAGAAGGGTCAGATTGTCGGCGGTATCGTCCAGCGCATGGAGCGCGGAGCCATCTTCGTTGACCTCGGACGCACCACCGGCATTATCCCCTACGAAGAGCAGATTCCGGGCGAACGTTACCGTATGGGCGAACGCATTCGCGCGTACCTCTATGCCGTGGACGAAGGATTCCGTGGCGTGTACCTGCGCCTCTCTCGTGCGCATCCGAAGTTTGTCGTGAAGCTTTTTGAAATGGAGGCACCGGAGCTCGCGTCAGGCGCTATCGAGATAAAGGCGCTCGCGCGCGAGCCGGGCAGCCGCACCAAGATCGCGCTCGCCTCAAAGGACCCTCATATTGACCCTGTCGGTTCTCTCGTCGGGCAGAGAGGTGTGCGTGTCTCAACGGTGATGAGCGAGCTTGGCGGCGAGCGCATTGACATCATTGAGTGGAACGACGATGCCGCCGCATTTGTCAAAGAGGCGCTCTCTCCTGCCACGCCGATTAGTGTCGTACTGGATGAGGCGGGTCACCGCGCAACGGTGACGGTTGCCGAAGACGAGCAGTCGCTCGCGATCGGCCGCGGCGGTCAGAATGTTCGTCTTGCCGCGAAGCTCACTGGCTGGAACATTGATATCGTCTCCGCGGGCGGTGCCGAGGTCGCAGAGTCTGACGGTGAGACGGTCGCTGTCGCCCCTACTGACGAAGACCCTGCAGAAGCTGCGGGAGTAATGCCGACCGAGAGCATTGAAGTCATTGAGCACGCGGCTCCGGAGACAACGACCCTCCCGGCCGAAGAGGAACTCACGCCGCTCCCCGCAAGCGACGAGACCGTTGCGGATGCAACCGAGGACCGCGACAAAGCGAAAGACGAATAGACCCTTGTTGGAGTATAATCGGCATATATGATGAATCTACTGCACGACATTGAACCGGGCACCAAGGAAGAGATGAATGTAATCATTGAGATACCGAAGGATTCGCATAACAAATACGAGATTGATAAGAAGACCGGCCTTATCAAGCTCGACCGCGCGAATTATTCTTCTGCGGCGTACCCATTCGATTACGGCTTTGTACCGCAGACGCTCTGGGACGACGACGATGCTCTCGATGTCGTGTTACTCACGACCTATGCGCTCAATGTTGGCGTTCTTGCTCCGGCGCGTCCTGTTGCCATTCTCAATATGACTGACGGCGGCGATAACGATGATAAGATTATCGCCGTGCCGGTCAATGACAAGCGGTGGGATGATGTGCAGGATCTCTCCGACATCAACAAGCACACGCTGAAGGAGGTTTCGCACTTCTTTGAGACATACAAGAACCTTAACGGCAAGCCGGGTAAAACCGTCAAGATTAGCGGCTTCAAGGGACGCGCAGAAGCCGAAGCCGCGTTTGAACGCGCGCGGAAGCTGTATAACGAATCCAAGTAACTATGGAACCTGAAAAACTTCTTCCTAAGGGCGAACCGGGCATCGAAGTGAACGCGCTGCCTATCACGCGGACTCCCGCCACCCCAGCCCCCCTTCCCGGCGTACCGTCTCCTGCCGCGCAACAGTGGGGCGTGGTTATCTCGATTGTCATTATCATGCTGATGATTATTATTGGCGCATTCTATGCGTGGGGCGAACGAATCGCTGAAAATCAGTTCCCCGCCGCAATTACGGAATAATGCACACTAGTTACCTATGAAATACACAAATCCCCGCGCAGGAATGCTCGTCCCGATGGTTATTGAGAAAAGCCAGTTCGGCGAGCGCGCCTACGACATCTACTCCCGTCTATTGAAGGAGCGCATCGTTTTCTTGGGCGGTGCCATTGATGACGATGTGGCGAATCTCGTCATCGCCCAGTTCCTTTTCCTTGAAGCGGAAGACCCAAAGAAGGATATTTCGCTCTACATCAATTCTCCCGGCGGCTCGGTTACTGCAACCTTGGCGATGGTAGACACGATGAATCATGTGAAGCCGAATGTCTCAACCGTGTGCGTCGGCATGGCCGCTTCAGGCGCGGCCATCCTGCTCTCTGCGGGCCAGAAAGGCAAGCGCTACGCGCTCCCAAACGCCGAAGTGATGATTCATCAGCCGCACGGCGGTGCCGAGGGGCAGGCGACCGATATTGAAATCACGGCGAAGCAGATCATCAAACTCCGCGCAGTGTTGAATAAGATTCTCGCGAAGAATACGAGCCAGCCGCTCGCGAAGATTGAGAAAGATGTTGAGCGCGATTTCTTTATGACCGCGGAGGAAGCCAAGAAGTACGGTCTCGTCG
This sequence comes from Candidatus Kaiserbacteria bacterium RIFCSPLOWO2_01_FULL_55_19, assembly GCA_001781715.1. Lineage (GTDB taxonomy): Bacteria > Patescibacteriota > Minisyncoccia > Phycocordibacterales > Phycocordibacteraceae > C7867-001. The sequence continues at coordinate 12,512 of MFMD01000001.1, forward strand.
ACAAAGTCTTTAATTAAGAGACGAATCGTGGCGATGCGCGCCGGCGTGGTCAGCGCGCGCTGTCTATGCTACAGTCCCTCTATACCGCCCCGCTGACTGGCCGATACGGAAGCCCGACCGAAATCCCTTTATTGAACTCGGAGCCGCATAGGAGCGGATTAATTACAGAGGGCTATGTCACTCAACATCATACTCATTATGCTTGCGCTCTCGGGCGTCGGCGGTGTTGCGCTTGGCTATGTACTGCGCGTGCTTATTGGCCTTGCCCAGCGCGGTTCTCTTGAGCTTGATATAAAGCAGAAACTGCTCCATGCACAGGAGCAGGCGGCGAAGATTATTGCCGAAGCTGAGTTCCGCGGCGAAGTCGTCGAGACCGAGCGCCTCGCGCCGATTGAGGAGCGCGAGGAGAAGCTAGTCGCCCGCGAAGAGCGCATAGCGGCCCGCGAAGAATTTCTTGATGAAAAGGAAAACGAGGTCCGTACGCGTGAACAGGAGGCGGCGCGCGCGAAGACCGAAGCGGAACAGTTGAGCGCACAGCGCTCCAAGGAGCTTGCGAAAGTCGCGAACCTTTCCGAGTCGACGGCCCGCGAAGAGCTCTTTTCCGAGATTGAGCGGTCTCACGAGGAGGCGATTCTCCTGCGGCTGCAGAAGCTTGCCGCGCATGGCCGCGAGCGGCTTGAGGACAAGGCGCGCGGCATTCTCACCACGGTTATTCATCGTCTCGGGAACGCCGTGAACGCCGAAGTGATGACGCTCTCGGTCGCGCTCCCCTCAGACGAGATGAAGGGGAAGATTATCGGCAAGGAGGGCCGTAATATCAAGGCGTTTGAGCGCGCGACAGGCGTGGATGTTTTGATTGACGATGTTCCGGGCCGGATTATGTTGTCCTCGTTTGACCCGCTGCGCCGCGCTATCGCGAAGATTGCGCTTGAGAAACTCATTGCCGACGGGCGCATCCAGCCGGCGAAGATAGAAGAGATTGTGCAGAAAACGCAGGTTGAAGTAGCCGAGATTGTGAAGCAGAAGGGCGAGGTCGCCGCCTACGAAGCGGGCGTTGTCGGGCTAGACCCCAAGCTCACCGCGCTTCTCGGGCGGCTCCACTTCCGCACCAGCTTCGGGCAGAATATCCTCCAACACTCCATTGAGATGGCGCACATTGCCGGTATGCTGGCTACGGAGCTCGGCGCAGATGCGACCGTCGCGCGCACCGGTGCCCTGCTTCACGATATCGGTAAGGCGGTTGACCACGAAGTGCAGGGTACGCATGTTGAGATAGGCCGGCGCATTCTGGAGAAGTTCGGCGTTGACCCGCGGGTTATCCTCGCGATGCAGTCGCACCATGA
>MFMD01000002.1:0-577 GCA_001781715.1 Candidatus Kaiserbacteria bacterium RIFCSPLOWO2_01_FULL_55_19
TTTCTCCACAGAGCCCGTCCGTGCGCGTGTATGAGAATGACCCTCTCCTCGGCATCCTCTTCAACCGTGCACTCCTCGGCACCTACGCGGTGGCGGGTGCGGAGTCAACACTCTATGCCGCACCCTTCTCGGTCCCACTGAAGAACGGCGCACCGCTCATCCAGTGGTTTCTGAACGGCTCTCCAGCACAAACGGGCGGCTCAATAACACTGCGGCCATCGGGAAGTGGGCAGGGGAGCGCAACACTCTCGCTCACCGCCTCTTCGGGCAACCAAATAAACGTCGCGACTGCCAGTCTCTCGCTCACCTTCGGTGCGCCAGCGAGCAGTAACTTCTTCGGCCTATGACAATAAAAAAGACCGTCCTCATACTCTCCGCTTTATCCTTCTTCGCCATGGCATCCACGGCGCTCGCCCAAGGATTCATCCCGCTTGCACCCATCCCCGGCCTCACCGATCCGGGCACTGCAACAAGCATTATAAATGCGAACAGCTTTGCTTCCTTTTTCAACAATCTCTATAAATACAGCATTGGGCTCGCCTCCGCGCTCGCGGTCATTATGATTATCTGGGGCGGT
>MFMD01000002.1:598-12930 GCA_001781715.1 Candidatus Kaiserbacteria bacterium RIFCSPLOWO2_01_FULL_55_19
TCTTGAGATCTCAACCCAAGATTCTATCAGCAAGCAGAGTAAGGGCAGAGAACGCATCACCCAAGCGATTCTCGGTCTCATCCTCGTCCTCTCGCCCGTACTCGTCTTCTCCATCATCAATCCCTCCATCCTCAATCTCTCCATCGGCATCACGCCACTCGGTACCGTCACTGGCGCATCAATTCCAACAGGAGGCGGAGGAACTCAGACGCCTGTTGTTGACCCTGGCACTGCTACTGCAACCGCTGCTGGGTGTACCGTTACTGGCACACTACTCAAGACAGCAATATGTCCAACTCAACAAGCTGCACAGAATTTTGCAACTGCCTGTACTACTGGTTCAGGTAATGTACCGTTTTTTACAACACAAAATAAAGCAACCTGCGGAACAGAAAGTGGTTCCGCCACTGGTCCATTCTCATTTGCAGACACGAGTAGTGGAATACTGGCGACCATCTTTGGATATTCAAATTATGAACCCATTGCTAGTACGCCGAGCAATCCAAATAATGGAACTGCTGTTTTGCAGTTTGCGTCTGCATGCACATCTGACGGAGGTACAACGTGTATGAGTACTATTAAGACACCTTGTGCCACTAGTGTTATTCAGGTAATCACGACAGGTTCTTCACCCACCACATCTTGTTGGAATATATCTCTTTCTTGTACAGATGGTTCAACTGGGGCGGGGGGTTGTAGTAGTAACCCTCAATTCACAGTAGTCCAAACACAATAGGTATGAGACGGACACTAATCATTGTTGGGGCGATTGTGGTGATACTCGGGATCGGGTTCGCAATCTACTTCTTTTTCTTCAGACCCTCGGTCACGACAACACCTGGCGGGACGCTCCCTGTCGCGGGGCCGGGCTCCGGTACTGGCACGGGAACAGGGTCTGACGGCACACCATCAAACACGCCGATTACCGTTGCGCCTCGGCTGGTGCAGATAAGTAAGGGTCCTGTCGTGCCGGGTGAGATTGTGCTTAATGTTAAAGCGGTAGACGCGAGCTCTACTCCAGAAACTTCTGTGCAATACATTGAACGGCAGAGCGGCAACATCTTTTCTTATTCAGTGCGTGCGAAGACACTCACGCGCATCTCTAACAAAACGATTCCCGGTATTCAGTCAGCGTCGTGGCTCCCCACAGGCGCGATCGCCTATGTGCAGTACCTCTCCGGTGACAATTCCTCCACGATTAATACCTACGCGCTCTCCGCGACAGGCACCGACGGCTTCTTCTTACCGCAGGACCTCTCGGCAGTCGCCGCGTCTCCTTCTTCCGCCTCGCCGAGCATCCTCACACTCGCCTCGGGAGTCAATGGTTCTGTTGCCTCGCTTCTGAACACCAACGGCACCCAGGCCGTACCCGTCTTCACCTCTCCGCTCTCCATGCTCCGCGTCGCGTACGCGGGAAAGCAGTTCCTCGCGTACACGAAGCCCTCGGGCGGTCTCCGCGGCAACGCCTATCTCGTTGACACCTTTGGTAATTTTTCCCGTGTCGCCGGGCCGGAGTACGGCCTCTCTGCACTTCCCAGCCCCTCGGGTGGGTGGGTGCTGGCGAGCTTCGTCCAAAATAATGTGATGAAGACGGTGTTGGTGAATACAGCGACAAACGAGACCCTCCCTCTCCCTCTTTCTACACTTGCAGAAAAGTGTGTCTGGGCTGCTGACGACTCGGTTATCTACTGCGGTGTGCCGGTGGATCCATCGCTGGGCGCAACCTACCCTGACGACTGGTACCAGGGTGCGGTGCGGTTCTCCGATCGTCTATGGAAGATTCAGGTCATCGGGCGCTATGCGCAGCTCGTGCTTGATTTCTCACAAGAGGCGAAGAGTCCGCTGGACGCCGTGGCGCTCGCTATTGACCCTAATACTACAACGCTCGTCTTTGTGAATAAAAACGACGGCTCACTCTGGAGCTACTCGCTGTGATTCAGCAGCCCAGTAGGCGATTGTGTTCAATCGAATCACCTACTGGGTAGCTCTTCTTTTTCAAAAACTCGGCGCACATACCACTCTTGGAGCGTGCCCATAATGTTGGTCGCGATAAAATAGAGCGCAATAGCGCTTGAAGTCGTATAGGCAATCGTCCCGATGAGAAACGGGAATACATATTTCAATTGTAGTCCCATAATTTTTTGGAAGTCGTTTTGCATTCCTGGGGTGCCCGAGGGCTTCATCGTCCCCGAGAGAGCCACATGCGCTTGGAAAAATTGGGAAACGCCGGCAAGGAGGGAGAGCATCATGCTTTTCCCCGCGACTGAGATGAGCCCGAGGAACAAGAGCGATGTCGTCTGCGGGAGCGGTGTCAGAGCGTAGAGCCGTTCCATATTAAGAGTAACGAACGTCTCGTAGTGGAACACCCAGAACAGCGCGAGAAGGACCGGGATCTGGATGAGAACCGTCAAGATGCTTGCAAACGGGTTTACGCGGGCCTCCCGATACAGTGCGAGTGTTTCCAACGCCTCTTTCTCTTTGTCTCCTTTGTGTCTTTCTTTCAATTCTTTGATTTTCGGCTCTATAACCTTCATCGTGCGTTGGGTGCGCGCGGCCGAGAGGAAGAAGGGGAGGAGAATGACTCTGATTATGATGGTGAGGATGATGACTGCAATCCCGACATCGCCGCCGGGGACAATCGCCATAATCGCTACAAGCGCGTTGTAGATGGGGTTATAGAAAAAGGTGTGGAATAGGTAGGAAATCACGAGAGGAGACGCTTTAGTTCTGCTTGGGTGTCCTCGTAGCTTACACTACTTGCGGATGCTTTGGGGAAAATGATAAGGGCGGGCGGGAGAGAGAGGGTCCGGAGCGCGGAGAGTACTCTTCGCTTGATGCGGTGGCGAGTAACCGAGAGCCGAGCGACCTTTTTGGGCACGACAACAGCGTACCCGCGCGCTTCTGTGGAGACGACCGCGGAGAAGTTGGGTGAGGAGAGCCGCCGACCATTCTTAATCGCGGCGGGGAACATCAATCGAGGGAGTCGTTCTCGGCGAGAAAACACGGTAATTACCTCATTACCGCAAGTCTTTTGCGGCCGATGCGGCGGCGGCGCTGTACAATCTTGCGTCCGGCGGCCGTTTTGCTTCTTGAGAGAAAACCGTGCGTTTTTGCGCGCTTCCTCTTCTTCGGTTGATAGGTCATTTTTGTCATGAGAGTGTGATTTAGGTTGTACACACGATACTAACAGGTTCTTACCAAAAAACCAGTCTATTTTCTTTTGGGCGAGAGGGGTATACTCCAAGACACTATGGACAAGCGAAATCCGAAAGAGTTGTGGGAATACATTTTGACCCAGATTGAGCTCTCCATCTCCCCTGCAAATTTCAATACATGGTTCCGCAATAGTTTTATCGTAAAGATCGACGGGGATGGAATTATTTATATAGGGGTGCCGAGTCAGTTCTTTAAGGATTGGTACATGAGGAAGTTTCATACCCTCCTCTTGAAGATTGTCCGTGATGTTTCGTATGAATTTCGCAATATTGAATACCTTATCGTGAAGGATGAGCGCCGCAAGGTGCAGAAAGAGGTAAAAAATATCCGGGGGGTGCTTGAGCTCCCGCTCGATGAATTTTATATCAACAAGAGCGACAATCTAAACCCGCGTTATACCTTTGATTCGTTTGTTATCGGTTCATTTAATAATCTTGCGTATGCTGCGTCCCAAGCGGTTCTTACTCGCCCCGGCATTACCTATAACCCGTTATTTATTTACGGCGACACGGGGCGCGGGAAAACACATCTTATCCAAGCAATCGGTAACCAGTTTAAAAAACAGTACCCGGGGCGCAAAGTGTTTTACCTCACCTCTGAAAAATTTACTATTGATTACACGGATTCCGTTCAGGCAGGAACGGCAAACCGGTTTAAGGATAAGTATCGCCAGTATGATCTCCTTATTATGGATGATGTGCAGTTCCTCTCTAAGAAGCTGAAGACGGAGGAGGAACTTTTCCATCTATTCAACACCTTCCATGATACGAACAAACAGATTGTTTTCTCTTCCGACCGGGCGCCGGTCGCCATTCCCGATATCGCCGAGCGTCTTAAAGGGCGTCTGGCGAGTGGTATGACTATTGATATTGGGGAGCCCGACCCAGAGTCGCGTATGGCTATTGTGCGTAAAAAGGCGGCGGGGCACGGGGTGCTCCTATCAGATGATGTTGTTGAATATATCGCAACAACAATACACGGCTCTATCCGCGAGCTGGAGGGAATGGTGAACAATATTGTGTGCCACACTCAAGTTAAGGGTTCTGCCCCTGATATTATCGAGGTGCGCCAGTCCCTCCGCTCGTTCACTCGGCCGCAAAAGAATATATCCGTGAAAAATGTCGTTGATAAGGTTGCTTCTTTTTATGGTATTGATGAGGAAAGTATTTACGAAAAGACGCGGAGAAGGGAGGTGGTGCGCCCGCGCCAGGTGATTATGTACCTCCTTCGGGAAGATTTTAGTATTTCATACCCAACCATCGGAACAAAACTTGGAGGGAGAGACCATACGACGGTTATCCACTCTTGTGAAAAAATAAAACGTGAAGTAGTTGTGGATACTGAACTCGCAAAAGAAATCCAGAGTATTCGCACCCTTCTTGTATGAGTATATTTTCCTTCTTGTTCACAGGTTATATAAACAAAGCACTTAAAAATACCGAACAAATACATCCTTTTTTTCTCCTATCCCCATTATCCCCTATACTAATAAGACTTGTATGATAATTTCTGTAAATAAAAAAACATTCTCGGAAGCAGTGCATATCGTCTCTCGTTTTTCAGAAAAGAAGAATACAACCCTTCCCGTCCTCTCTTCAGTACTCATTCTCGCAGGAGATGATGGAATAAAAATGAGAGCAACAAACCTCGAAACAGGCATTGATTTAAAACTTGAAGGAATATGTACAACAAAAGGAGTTGTTGCGATTCCAGCAACCATTCTTCAGCAAATAGCTGGGTCGCTTACCGATGAGGGAAACATAAACCTTGAGCATACAGGAGACATCGTTTCCCTCACTAGTGGCGCCGGGAAAAGCTCAATAAAAACCACCCCCTACGACGACTTCCCTTCAATTCCATTTCCAGAAAACCCAAAAAACAGAGTCATTCTCCCCGGCGCCCTTCTTAAAAATCTTTTTACCACTATTGCGTCGTGTGCATCATTATCAACTGTTCGTCCAGAACTCTCAAGCATCTACCTTTCTCTGGAAGGAGGGGTATTGACCGCGGTTGCGACGGACTCCTTCCGTCTTGCGGAGAAAAAAGTTCCTCTTTCAAATAAAGGAACACAAGGGAAATTCCTTATCCCCGCAAAAAACGCCCTTGATATAGCACAAGCGCTCCCCGACGACGATATTATTCTCTCGTTTGACGAACACCAATGCGCTTTCGTAAGCACAAGAGGAATGATGGTCTCACGCCTTACAAACGCGGTGTACCCTGACTACCGGCAAATCATTCCAAAAGAGTCCATTGTTGAAGCGGTCGTACTACGGAAGGACCTTGAGGCCGCTCTTAAAAGAACAGCGATCTTCTCAGACGCATTCCAAAAAATACGAATCAGTTTTGATCCAAAAAAGAAACACCTCTCCCTGTTTGCCCGAAACACAGAGGTTGGAGAATCAACAGAAATAATATCAGCCGATATTTCCGGGAGTGCCCTTGACCTCTCTTTTAATCACCGCTACCTTTCGGCGGTCCTCTCTCTTACAAGCGCAGAAAGCCTCTCCCTCCTTGCGGCTGGCATTGGGCGCCCCCTCATCATCAAAGGGGTTGGCGACACCACACTCCTCTACCTTGTCTCCCCGATGAATCAATAATTATAGAGAATCCAGTATCACTGAACCAAATGACTCTGAGAGGGGAACGAACGTGGGTGGATTAACAAAAAGGCCCGGGTGGGAGAAATACCACGAAGAAACGCCATACTCCCAGTACGGGAACTGAGGGTCTTGAGAGGGGTTTATGAGCGCCGGACCCCGAGGGTTATTTTTATCAGTCCAGTACAATAAGCTATGAGGAATAATATTTCCCTGCTCATCCGGAGTACGCCAATTTCCCTGAAGGAGAGAGGGGACGCTTGTGGGAATAGGACTTGGCTCGCCGAAATACATTCTCGGGTACTTAGAAAGGGCGTACAACATAACCTCGCGCCACATCGGCACCGCAATAAAACCAGCAATGGATTTAACCATAGGAGTGTTGTCGTTGTTGCCGACCCAGACACCAATAGCGATAGAGGGAGTGTAGCCGATCGTCCACGCGTCACGCGTGTCGTCCGTCGTTCCTGTTTTGATAGCTACATCATAGCCAGGGAACGAAAGAGGGGAATTCAGAGGATATTCCGGTAAGCGCGCGGGAGCATCAGAGAGCATGGCCGACATATCATGGGCGATGTTTGCTGGTAGCACCTGAGAAGGGCGGGGCGTATATGTTGAAAGAACCGTCCCCCGAGAGTCGCCAACCTCAAGAATGCCGGTGGGGGGATGCAGCACCCCATCATTTGCAAGTGCGGCATACGCACCAGTAAGATCAAGAAGACGGACCTCGCCACCCCCAAGGACAAGGGTGAGACCGTATTGATTTGGATCACCCAGCGTTGTCAGACCAAATGATTTTGCAAAATTAATCGCTTTTTGTATGCCGACCAAATAGAGCACCTTAACCGCTGGGATGTTGATTGATTGAGCAAGAGCAGACTCAAAGGTCATTGGGCCGCGGAACATGCCGTCGTAGTTCCCCGGTGCATAGCACGGAGAGGTGTTGTTCGTCGTTTCTGTCGGCTTACACACCGTAGAGAACTGCGTGGGGACATCAAAAATGACCGTATTGCGCGTGTACCCGTTCAAAAGGGCAAGAGAATAAATAAAAGGCTTCATCGTTGAGCCCGGCTGGCGCAGAGCAACGGTTGCGTTATATTGGCCGTCAATATCAATGTCAAAGAAATCCCGCGAACCAACCATCGCGAGAATTTGCCCCGTCGCGGGGTCAATAGCGACAAGAGAGGCATTCGTGGCCTTAAACTTGGTCACATTCTCAAGAGCAAACTGATTCACGATGGACTCCGCCCTTACCTGAAGGTCGGCATCAAGTGTGGTGGTCACTTTCAGTCCGGACATAAGAGCCTGTGAACCATAGAGAGATTCAAGACGATCAAGAATATAGAAAACGAAATGCGGGGCAACAATCGCATTCTGCCCCGTCGGGGCGAAGGAGACCTCCTCGGCTTTTGCTAGAGCGTATGCCGCAGCGTCTATAAAGCCGAGTGTATACATACGACCGAGCACATACTCCTTCCGAGCATCAAGTTCAGTGCGGTGCGGGCCGTAGGGCGAGTAATATGAGGGACGCTGAATCATCGCCGCAAGATACGCGGATTGTGTGATTGAGAGATCCTTCGCGGGAATGCCAAAATATGACTCGGCCGCGGCCTCAACGCCGTACAGAACCCCCCCGTAGGGAATGTTATTGAGATAGGTCTCCAGGATTTGATCTTTTGAATACGCCTGCTCAAGCTTGATAGCAAGCACAAACTCATTAATCTTCCGAGAAATACTTTTCCGACTGGTGAGAAGCTCGTTTTTCACCACTTGCTGGGTAATCGTTGACCCTCCTTGAGAAAGGGAACCGCCGAGGGCATCAACAATGAGAGAACGGATGATTGAGGTAATGCGGATACCGCCATGTTCGTAAAAACTGGAGTCCTCGGTGGCGATGGTTGCATTGATGGAGTTGGGAGAAATATCGGCAATGGGCACCACGCTGCGCTTTGCATCGCGGTTGTAGTCGTAGAGCAGTACCTGTCCCGTGCGGTCGTAGATTTTGGTTGATTGGTCAACTTGGCGGGCGGCGAAAGAACTAATGTCGGGAACAGGCGTGAAGGAAACGGAAATAAGAATGGCGCCGGCGACAAAAAGAGCAAGGGCGCACGCGGTAAGCGCAGCCGTGAGAAATAAGTGTCGCCACGGGAATTGCCGGCGGGGAATCATTGCCCGCTATAGTAGCACCATTTATTACTATATTTCTTCCTCAATTGCGAAATGCCGCCCGCTGTGGGTTATGAGTGAGGGAGTCCGACTGCAAGCGCCGTAATGCCGACCGCGATGGCATCAAGTTCATCATCAAGACGCTTCTTTTTCGGGAGCGAAAGAAGGCGGGGAATCATTGCGGCGACCGCCGCTTTCTTTGAACCCCCATATCCGGTAACCGCGAGCTTAATCTGCTGTGGGGAACACTCTATGACGGGAAGACCCGACATCCCCGCCGCGGCGAGTATTGCGCCGCGGGACTCGGCGACACCAATAGCGGTCTTCTTATTGACACTGAAGAAAAGCGTCTCAAGCGCGAGTGCGGCAGGAGCGTGTGCGGTTATCGCGTCGGTAATAGCGGCAGAAACCGCAGCCAAGCGGTCTTGGTGCGCACCTTTCTTCGGCTGAACACAATCGCTCACGAGCAGGGTTGGCCGCGAGGGGTCGCCCTCAAGAACGGCGATACCTAGCCGGTCATATCCGGGGTCAATCGCCAGTATCCTCATAGCCGCGCGCGTTGGTAAATACCTCCTGAACGTCCTCATGCTCGTCCAGCGCGGTAAGAATCGCACCCAGTCTCTCCTCGTCACCGCCCTCGGTATCAACCAAGGGCTCATTTGGAATATATTTTGACCCAGTTTTAGTAAACGCCCAGCTTGCCGCTCCCGGGGATGCGAGCTCAATGCCCTGGAGAACAAACAAATGTTTTATTTCTTGCGTCGTGCGGTTTTTGTTGTCGGTGAGAGCGTCAACCAGAATAGCAACGCCCGAGGGACCGTATGCCTCGTACACAACTGGCGTAAGCCCACCCTCGTCTTTCGCCGTGCCCTTCGCGATTGCACGCCCAATATTTTCTTTGGGCATATTTGCGGCTTTGGCGCGATTGATGGCGACCGCGAGCCCGGGCGCCGAGAGCACCCCGCCCGCTTTCTTGGACTCAAGGGTGATGAGGCGCGCGTAGCGGGAGAAGGTGCGACTCTTTGCCGCATCGGTCACGGCTTTTTGCCGTTTAATCTGCGACCATTTACTGTGCCCCGACATAATTACTAAAAAAGCGCATCGGGCTTCTCGCCGCTATTGTAGGCGCGACCGTGCTCAGTCAAGATGCGGCCGCGCGGGGACCGCTCTATAAAACCGAGCCGCAGAAGGTACGGTTCGTACACGGATTCAACCGTATCGGAGTCCTCATGAAGAGCGGCCGCAAGCGCCTGAACACCTGCGGGGCCACCGCGGAAGCTCTTAAGGAGCGCGTCAAGGTAGCGGCGGTCATCCTTCGTGAGCCCGTACGCATCGATACCGAAGAGTTCGCACGCCTCATCGCACAGTTTTGCAGAAAGGGCACGCTCATGTACCTCGGAGAAGTCGCGCACGCGCTTCAGAAGGGCGTTTGCAATTCGCGGAGTCGCCCGGCTTCTCGCCGCAATACGCTCAACAACCTCTTCAGGAGCCCTAAGCTTCAAGAGAAGCGCGGAGCGGCGGATAATATCACGAAGGTCTTCGTCGTTGTAGAAATCAAGCTGAAAGACACCCCCGCCGAAACGCGACCGCAGCGGCCCAGAGAGCTCTGCGATGCGGGTGGTTGCCCCCACGAGTGTAAACGGAGGAAGCGCGAGTTCAACCGTGCGCGCCGAGGGCCCCTTCCCAAGCACAATATCAAGATGCCCCGATTCAAGGGCGGGGTAGAGGAGCTCTTCAATCTTGCGCGAGAGGCGGTGTATCTCATCAATAAAGAGCACCGTGTTTGGGTCGAGGTTGGTCAGTATCGCGGCGAGGTCGCCCGCCCGCTCAATCGCAACACCGGAGGTGCTTTTGAGCGGAGACCCAAGAGTTGTAGCGACAAGGTGAGCGAGGGTCGTTTTCCCGACACCGGGCGGTCCGTAAAAGAGGATGTGTTCAGGCATGCTCCCGCGCTTTTTCGCCGCGTCAAGCGAAATGCGCACATTTGCCTTTACCTGTTTCTGCCCGACATACTCGTCCCAATTAGCGGGCCGCAGCGCCGCGTCGAGAGACTTCGAGAGAAGGATATCCGAAGGTCTTGACATAAAAATAAGATGATGCTAGCATTCTAGCATAGTTTCTTGATCCTGTTCATACTCCTCTAGGCAAGGCTTGACGGCTTCGGGCGTTTCCCCAAGGACTCTATTGGTCCGCTCCTTTCGGGGAGCGGTACTGAGGAACTCCTCAGGTGTCTCGTCCACCCCGCGATTTATTGCGGGTTATTGCCCAGAGGACTCTGAACGGGATTTTTGTATTTAGTGCGGAAGGTCGACGGCAGCGGCGACTTCGGAGAGGGAGGTAATACCGGCAAGCGCTTTAAGGATGCCGTCTTGTGCCATCGTGGGATACCCCTGTCTACTTACCAGTTTTACAATTTCATTTTCAGGCGGATTATCGCGCAGGAAGTGTGCAAGCTCATCATCCATAAATATCGCCTCATACAAACCAATTCGGCCTTTATAGCCAGTCTCGTCGTCAGTGCCCTCCGGTTCCCAAACAGTTTCTATTTTTTCAGGAATCAGCGTTTTATCGGCGAGCGACTCAAACACTTTTGCAATCATTTTTTTCTCTGCGTCCGTGAGAGGGCGTTCTTTCTTCTTGGTCGGGTCGAGTTTACGGACGAGGCGTTGTGCCATCGAGATGGTGACTGCTGAGCCAAAGGACTTCGGGTCCATGCCGAGGTCGGCAAGGCGAGGGAAGGTCCCCGCCGCGTCGTTGGTATGGAGCGTTGAGAAGACAAAGTGGCCCGTGAGCGCCGCTTGGATAGCAATGCCTGCAGTCTCGCCGTCGCGGATCTCACCGACCATAATGATGTCGGGGTCTTGGCGCACGATTGATTTCAGGCCTTCGGCGAAGGTGTAATGCTGACCCTCAACTTGCGTCTGCACGATGCCGTCAAGGTGGTACTCAATCGGGTCCTCAATCGTGATTATCTTTGTTTCGGGCGAATGGATCTCGCGGAGAAAGGAATAGAGAGTCGTGGTTTTACCGCTTCCGGTGGGGCCGGTGGTGAGCAACATACCATTCGGACGACGAATCTCCGTTTCAAGACGCGCAAGGAGCTTCGGATGGATACCAAGCTCTTTATACGAGACCTTCGTCGCTTCGGGGTCGAGAATACGCATCACAATGGACTCGCCATAGTTGCCGGGGATGAAGGAGACGCGCATTTCTATTTGATTTCCACTGCGCACTACGCTGAAGCGGCCGTCTTGTGCCTGGTTCGTGACATTGAGTTTCGCTCCCGAGAGCAGTTTGATGCGAGAATTAAGTTGGTGATAGGTCGCGGGGTCGAAGAAGTTGGTGTCAGAGAGAAGGCCGTCAACACGAAGGCGGAGCAGGGTCTTCTCCTCGCTCGGTTCAAAGTGGATATCAGAAGCGCGAAGCGCGAAAGCGCCTGCGAGGATGGTCTCTAGGATGCGCGACACGCGCTCAAGCGACTTCTCTGTCGTGGCGGTATCAAGTTCTTGCTGGAGCGTGGAGCGTGTGGCGGTCGTCTTTGTCAGCTTTGTAAGAGTCTCCTGATTGACCGTGAAGACCCCCGGCTTTGATTCGGTCGTGAGAGAGAGTTCGCGATAGCGCCCGAGCGCCTTATCGAGACTCTTCTTAGAGGCGAGATAGATGGTGGGGACAAATCCGCGCTGGGTCAAGTCGTCCGTTACTTTCTTCAGTTCGGGATTGTTCTGGTTGTGCACCGCAAGAGAGAGTTGCTTCGCCGTCTTCGCGAAGGCGACTACCTCGGCTGCACGCGCCGCTTTTTCAGGGATGAGGCGGAGCGCATCGTTATCAATCTGCTTCAGTGCGAGGTTCACATAGGCAATGCCGTACTTCTCCGAGAGGATGCGCGCGACATCCTCTTCTTCACGCTCCCGCACTTCGGCGAGCTTCGCGTCGGCACCCGCCGGATCAAAGGGCAAATCCATACCGCCATACTACCATCTATCTACAGGGTCTTTTGGGGGACTTGACAAATAGAGAACTATCGTGTATGCTATGCATAGGTAACCTACTAAGGAGATTGTCATGAGCAAACTGCTCATCCTCGTTCTTTCCATCGTAGTGCTGGGCGGTTGTTCCACCTACTATGTCATCCCGCAAGGGATGACCGCCGAGCAAGCCGCGGCCGCCGTGAAGGCAAGGGAGGCCGCCAAGACCGCGGCACCGACGGTGGTATTCGTGTCCATCCCGCAGCCGCCCGTGTACTACGGCCCTGGATGCTACCCGTACTACTGCGGGATACCGTTCGGCTTCAACCTCAACTTGCAGTACCACCGTTACCGCTACCACAGGTAGAACCAGGCCAACCCGTGC
>MFMD01000003.1:0-372 GCA_001781715.1 Candidatus Kaiserbacteria bacterium RIFCSPLOWO2_01_FULL_55_19
GAAATGTCTTCGGGATGTGTGCCTCCGAACCAACCAATGCCGGTAACTAGGCTATTTCCAGAAACCACGAGTTTCGCCGCCGGACTCGTCGTCCCGATGCCGACGTTGCCGGATTGCGTGAGGAAGAGTGACGAGGTGGCGGTGAGGTTGGAGCCGTTGGCGTTGTAGAAAGCAAACTGGCCTTGCGTCCCGCTCCCGACCGAGCCGGCTGTGGCTGCGCCTGTGGTGTATTCCTTAATTATGATAATGCCCGAGCCGCCGGTACCGCCTGCGAAGCCACTCGTGCCCGCACTACCTGCCGTACCAGCAGCACCAACGGTATAATAATATGTACCGGAAGGCGCTGTTATAATTTTCTTGGAATATCCTCCT
>MFMD01000003.1:484-5299 GCA_001781715.1 Candidatus Kaiserbacteria bacterium RIFCSPLOWO2_01_FULL_55_19
CCGCCGCCGTTTCCGGCATTAAGTACCGTACCGCCTCCAGCCGCTCCTCCATAACCACCTTTTGCGCCTGTTACATTTACATCGCCGCCACTCCCTGCTCCGCCATCGCCGCCTTGATTTGAGCTCGGGCCGCCGCCGGCGCCGCCGGCGCCGCTAAATGTGGGAGTCGTGCACGCAGTTGAATTTGTCCCAAAACAACTCTCCCCTCCTGTACCTCCGAAACCACCGCCACTGCTTCCCGACCCGCCGCCGCCACCACCACCACCAGCCATTTCAATTTCAATATACGAAATATTGGAAGGCGGCGTGTAGGAAACATTTGTGCCCGCTGCTTGCGAAATGACGCGCGTGAGGGTGACGCCCGAGCCGGAGGAGGTGAGCTGCGAGGTGGTGTATTCCTCAACAATGATTATGCCTGCCGCGCCCGCTCCTCCGCCAGTAGCGCCACCAGATGTTCCTCCCGCTGTCCCACCTGCCCCTACCGTATAAGAATATGTTGCATCTGGGGTTGTGATTATCTTACTTAAGTAACCGCCAGCACCACCACCGTTTCTTGAATTTGTCCCACCACCGCCACCGCCACCACTACCAGAGTTTGTGGCTCCCGCAGAACCAGTTGCCCCGCCAGAAATCGGAGCTCCTGCGCCACCACCACCAAAGAAGCTGTCGCCACCGCGACCGCCAGGAACAGTTGCATTATTTGTCCCAACCCCGCCCGTGCCACCAGGGATATTAATATCCCCACCAGATGATGTGCCACCCGTAGCAATAGTATCCCCAGCACCAGAACCCTTTTGTCCAGCACCTGCGGTTAGCGAGCCACCAAAAGTAGAAGCATTCCCGTCGCCTCCATCAGCTGAGTTAGAGCCGCCACCACCACCGCCGCCGACCATACGTACACGGATATATGCCAAGTTTGTCGGTCTTGTCCATGTTCCACTTCCAGAGGTATATACCTTTGTCGCCGTGAGAGTCACGCTCGCGGGAGCGTAGGTGAGACAGTTGCCTGCCGCGTCTTTGAAGCATCCGCCCGTGAGTTGGATGCCGTTGGCGAAGGTGGACGATGCTGTTGTTGAGATGATGTTGAGGGCTGATGTCTGGAGACCGGCGGTTAAAGTTGAGGTGGCGGAACCATTCAGATAGATGCTTCCGGTGCCGACTTTGAGAGCGCCTGCGACTTCCACATTGCCGGCGAAGGTGGAGGAGGCCGATGTGCCTTGTACCACCAGTGCTTGGGTCGTGGTGGCGCCACCACTGATAGTGAGGCCGGTGGCTTGGGTACCGGCGCCGATGGTGGAGGAGGCGGTGGCGAGGAGGGACTTGAGCCAGGTGAGTCCGGCGTTGTCTATGTAGAAGAGGGTGGTGGAGGCGCTGTCGGAGACTTCAACAGCTCGGACACCTGATGCTTGGCTTGCTCCCCAGACCGAGAGCTTGGCGGCGGGCGAGGTGGTACCGATGCCGACTTTGTCGGTCGAGTCGGCGAGGAAAGATTGCGTGCCGTCGTTTTGCCAACCTCCGGCGGTGGCGTTCACCGGGGCGATGAGGGCACCGGTGAAGTAAGTTCCATGTGTGGCACCTTCGATAGTAGTTCCGGTTCCGTTATAACCGTACGCCTCTACATAATCGGTGCTCCCATTCATATCCACAATTGATGTGACAGTAACTATATTTGCATTAGTTCCTGGTACATAATTTTGTGCATAAATCACGCTGTTTTTATATACATAAGCCGAGCACTGAGATCCACCCCCACAGTACACGTTTATCGTAATAATATATTTCCCTGGTACGGTCGGCGTGAATTTGTTGTTTCCAAAATTGTTATTAGTATCAAAAACCGCAGTATTCCATGTAAGTAGTGTTGGAATACCCGCCGTCACAGTCTGATTCGTTCCATTTTTATGTACAAGGAACGTTGGCCCCGTTGTCGCGGTTGTCACGCCTTGCCAAGTGCCGCTCCCGCCGTAGTTTTTGAATTCCAGAGTTCCGTTGTTGTCGCGGAAGCCGTAACCGTTGGTGCCCGTGGTTGTGCCGAAGTTGATATAACGGTTTGCTCCTTCAATAAATGTGTCGCCGTAGACGGAGAGTTTTGAATATGGCGTCGTCGTGCCGATGCCGACGTTCTGATTCGGTGCAATGAAGAGTGTGGAGGTACCACTGATGGTTGAGCCGCCCACGGCATAGAAGCCAATCTGTCCTGCGGTGCCCACATTGGCTGCTGCTGCGGCTGCGGTCTGGAGACTCCCATCGGCAAACTGGATGCCGCCGGTGGTATACACCTTGCCCGTAACCGAAAGCGCCTGTGATGGACTCGTCGTCCCGATCCCGACATTGCCGTTTTCAAGAATCGTCATAAGCGATGTTGAGGCGGAGTTCATGAAGTTGGCGAGGATGTTTGAGCCGGTGCCAGAGCCCCAGACAGTGAGTTTGCTGTATGGAGTTGAAGTACCGATGCCAACGTTGCCGGATTGAGTGAGGAAGATAGAGGAGGTGGCGGTGAGGTTGGTGCCCGTGGTGTTATAGAAAGCGAATTGGCCGGCAGTGCCGGTGCCCACCGTGCTTGTAGCAGTCGTCGCCGTCGGCATTCCGGTGCCCACCGTGCTTGTAGCAGTCGTCGCCGTCGGCATTTCGGTAAGCGTGAGAGTTGTTTGACACTGAAGAGCTGTGTCTTGTATGCGCCGGTTGACTGTCACGATATCGCCGCCCACATTGCCATCCGACTTGTATTGCATGTTGTATGTCACAGCTCCGGTCGTATTCGGACTATCAAGATAGCTGAACGAGAAATGGTTTCGCATTGCACCGCCGCCGACATCGTCATACACACGGTTGAAGTATCCGGCAGACCCAGACAAATCGGTCGAGCCGCGAGCTATCGTAAAGTACCCCGAAGAAGTACTCGTCACCGAACCGCATGAGTCTACCTGTATGAGCACCTTACTACTCGAAAGGGTCGGGGTAATTGTTGCCGCAATACCGGTATTCGTGTATGTGGTGGCTGTGGTGGAACGAGCCGTGTTGTCTACTGTCTGTACGATGTTCACGGCGCTGAAGCCGGAGCCGCTCCCGCTGCCCGTGCCCGCGCACTCACCGCTTGGCAGTCTGAAGCAACCGCTTGCGAGCTGAATGCCGTTCGCAAAAGTTGAAGTTGCGCTGGTGGAAGTGATGTTAAGCGCCAGGGCTTGGAGAGCGGTTGAGAAGGTGGAGGTGCCTGTTGAGAGATTGGGAATGGAGAGGAGCGTCGTGGAGGCGGAGTTCACGACTTGAAATGCGTTGCCGGTGGAAGCGGAATCGCCCCAGACCGTGAGTTTGCTGTATGGGGAGGTAGTGCCGATGCCGAAATTCCCTGATTGAGTGAGGAAGATGGAGGAGGTGGCGGTGAGATTGCTACCGGCGGCGTTGTAGAAAGCGAGTTGGCCCTGGGTGCCGCTCCCCACCGAGCCGGCAGTCGCCGCCCCGGTGGTGTATTCTTTGATGATTACAATACCGGTTGCACCTGCTCCGCCCGCAGCTCCCCCAGTTCCCGCCGTGCCCGCTGAGCCCGCAGTACCGACACTATAGTAGTATGTTCCCGACGGAGCAGTAATGACTTTCCTTGAGTATCCTCCCGAGCCACCGCCACCGCCGGAACCGCCGGTTGTACCCGCGCCCGCGCCACCGCCGCCCGCGCCCGGCGCGGTTGCCGAATCACCAGCACCAACGGAACCACCGTTACCATACCCACCCGGACCGGCGCCGCCGAAGAATGAATCCGCTCCATCCCCGCCGAAGAGATTACCTATACCTAAATTCCTTCCGCCGGCGGCTCCAGCTACATTCACATCGCCACCCGAACCGCCCCCGGCGCCACCGCCGGCGCCATTGCCCGGGCCGCCGCCTGTTCCGGCGGAGGCGTTTAATATGGGGGTGGTGCAAGCGGTCGTATTGGTGCCGAAGCAGGTGCTGCCTCCCTCGCCACCGGCGCCCGCCGAGGTTCCCGACCCTGCGCCGGCGCCACCACCGCCTGCCAGTTCAACTTCTATATACGAAATGTTAGAGGGCGGAGTATAGGTGACATTTGTGCCCGATGTTTGCGAGATGACGCGCGTGAGCGTCACCCCCGCGCCGGAGGAGGTGAGCTGTGAGGTGGTGTAGACATAGATGGTGACGCCGCCTGCGCCTCCGGCACCGCCGTTTCCTGCGGCGGAAGAAACAGCGTTCCCACCACCACCACCACCGCCAAATGATTGTCCTGCCGATCCGTTCGAAGCTCCAGTGGCGGCATTTCCACCAAGTCCGCCGCCTCCCCCTCGCGGAGCAGTACCGCCAGTACCGCCAGGTTGCCAACCGCCTGCGGCTGTTCCGTCATCCCCGGAATCCCCCGTTATATTTATATCGCCACTGGAGCCGGAACCGCCCGCTCCTCCAATCGGAATATCTCCGCCCGTAAAGCCCCCTGTTGCGCTTAAAGTCGGACTTGTGCATGCGGTTGAGTTGGTACCAAAACACGAAGAATTACCATTACCATCTGCAGCACCGCCCGCGCCGACAGTGTAGAAATATGTTCCAGACGGACTTGTGATGATTTTTTGCGAGTACCCACCCGCGCCACCACCACCGCCAGTAACATTGTTGGTTGAGCCATTTCTGCCACCCCCACCCGCGCCCCACACTTCAACCACAATGTACGCTGTGTTTGTCGGGGCGGTAAACGAAGTGTTGCTTTGCGCGGTTGATGCGGTTACGACTTGCGTCAGCGTCACACTCGCGGGAGCGTAGGTGAGACAGTTGCCTGCCGCGTCTTTGAAGCATCCGCCCGTGAGTTGGATGCCGTTG
>MFMD01000004.1 GCA_001781715.1 Candidatus Kaiserbacteria bacterium RIFCSPLOWO2_01_FULL_55_19
CAAGCCACCGGTCGTCCTGAACGGCTTCTATTCCTATGCCCAGATGAAGGAGCTCGTTGACCAAACGCTCGCGCAGTAGCGCAAGCCACCGGTCGTCCTGAACGGCTTCTATTCCTATGCCCAGATGAAGGAGCTCGTTGACCAAACGCTCGCGCAGTAGCGCAAGGGGTGGCAACGATTCTTGGGGCTCCGCAGCGCGACGGCGCGAGGACTGAGCGATTTTTCAGAAGAAAAATCGCGTACCCAAGAATCGTTGCCACCCCTTGCGCACTATTCACCAATCAATTCAAACCGGTAGACATCAAAGGAATTTTCGCCCTCAAACATATCCGAGGGGTTGGGGAGATAGATGCGGTGGCGGGCAATCTCCTCGGTTGCGTCGTTAATGAGCCGGTGGAAGGTCGCAAAGTCCTCCTTGTGCTTCTTAAAATCTATTTCATACCGCCGCATCTGCGTGCGCCCGTCGGCATTCTTGGTCTTCTTGCACTCATAAACAATGAAGCGCCGGACCGGCTTCCCGAACAGTTCTCGTACGGTGTAGTAATTAAAGATGGCTTGAATAATGAAGAGTGGCTTCGTAGCGCCTGAGCTAAAGGCGGAGACGAATTTATGATCCACGATGTCTATCGCCCCTTCTTGGACACGCGACGCCACCACGAGATCTGAAATCGCTTTAATTGGGAGCGGAAGTCCCTCTACTTCCACAAGACCCCGCACCTCAACACCAAGAACGGTGTGCTTGGGCGGCCGTGCAAGGTAGTACCCGATAGCTCGCAAGTAATCAACCTCCATTAGCTTGCGTTTTTCTTTCTTCTCCTTGCGCGACTTGGCTCTGCCGAAGTGAATCTCAAAATCCGCAATACTCCGCACATACTCAAGCCCTTTTTGTATGGCGATATCCTTGGGCGCGCCATTATAAAAGTGCTCCAACGCGCGATGCCCCGCGCTCCCAACGACGGCCGCGGGTGTCGTCGGCGTGTCATATATCTCCTCAACATAGCGCTTGTACCACGCCAGAGGATTCCTCAAAAACGCCATCAAGCTTGAATGGCTCCAATGCTTAATGGGTAGTTTCTTGCGTCGCTTTGTCATTATGTTGAAGTATAGCAGATGCTTGACTAGATGGATTAATCGTGTATAAATGAGGGTTGATGTAGTTCCTGGCAGGATTCCCTGCCGCCTAGGGAATCCCTAGTTGAAACGAAGAAATTCTGGAGGAAATCCTTATGCCAGTCATAAAGGTTTGGTGCCTGCCGTCAATGACGGAAAAACAACTGCGGAAGTTGCACCGAGACATCGTCGAAGCGGTCACCCTTGTCAAGGAGCTCGGCCTGAAAGACGAGACCGAGATGACCTGCCTCTTCCCGTCGGATATGATGTCCTACGGATTTGGTGAAGAAATCATCGTCGAGGTCACGGGCCTTTTCGAAAAACCGGAACGCACCGACGAGGTACGGAACCTCTTAGCGATGTTCCTCGGAGGCGCAGTCCGTAAAAGGTTCCCGCAGGCGCGCATCGAGTGCTTCATCTTTCCCT
Organism: Candidatus Kaiserbacteria bacterium RIFCSPLOWO2_01_FULL_55_19; assembly: GCA_001781715.1. Classification (GTDB taxonomy): domain Bacteria; phylum Patescibacteriota; class Minisyncoccia; order Phycocordibacterales; family Phycocordibacteraceae; genus C7867-001. The sequence continues at coordinate 1,537 of MFMD01000004.1, forward strand.
TCAATCCGAAACAAGGGTTCTGGTCTACTCCTCGGTAGACTTCGTCTGAGCCCAATTTAAATAACACACGAGCCGCCCTGGAGGGAGCGGCTCGAATCTTTTTAATACGACTTCAGGTGGCGGGCTTTGTCGTGTGTGCGGATTTTCTCAAGTGCTTTTGCTTCAATCTGGCGGATGCGCTCGCGAGTGACGCCGAACTCTCGTCCCACTTCTTCAAGTGTGTGATAAATACCGTCCATAAGACCATGACGCATCTCAAGAATCTTGCGTTCCTTGGGCGAGAGGTCGCTGAGGATTCCCCGCACCTGTTCTTGCAGAATGCGCTCTGACGATTCTTGTACCGGCGAAGGAATCTTATCGTCGGGGATAAAGTCGCCCAGGGTTGACCGCTCATCGTCGTCGCTCCCGACTGGGTTCTCTAGGGAGAGCGTATCCTGATTAATCTTCTCTATTTGATAAATCTTCTCCGGCTCAACGCCCATCTCAATCGCGATTTCCTCCGCCTGCGGGTCGCGGCCAAGCGCCTGCGAGAGGCGGCGCGATACCTGCTTATACTTGGCGATGGTCTCCACCATGTGCACGGGGATGCGGATAGTGCGCGACTGGTCGGCCAAAGCGCGGGTAATCGCCTGACGAATCCACCAGGTCGCGTAGGTTGAAAATTTGTACCCCTTCTTCCAGTCAAACTTGTCCACTGCGCGGAAAAGGCCGAGATTCCCCTCTTGGATAAGGTCAAGGAGGGTGAGGTCGGGGCTACGACCGACATATTTCTTGGCGATTGAGACCACGAGGCGCAAGTTACTTCGCGCGAGAATGTTGCGCGCTTCCGCATCGCTCTTTTCTATGCGCTTCGCGAGCTCGCGTTCCTCGGCGGCAGTGAGAAGCGGGTACTGCCCAATCTCGCGGAGATAAATCTGGATGGAGTCATAGCCGGTGGAGTGACGGTCTTTAATATTGCGAGTGGCGAGGTATTCGTCAGCGGCGTCTTCCAGCATTCCGCCTTCAAGCACATCCACGCCCGCGATAGCGAACCGTTCGTAGAGCTCTTCAAGGAAATTGACATCCTCTTCAACATGCGGAAATGACTTCAGAATCTCACTGTAGGTGACATAGCCGCGTTCCTTACCCTTTTCAATAAGCACCTCCGCAAAGAGCGCTCGCTGCGAATTCGCCTTCGCGCGCGCTCCGCGCAGTGCCGCGCGAACGACATGCTTTTTGGAGCGCTTGGTATGAGCTCTCTTTGCTTTCTTCGCCTTCTTCTTCGCGAGCGCGCGCTTCACTACCCGCTTCTTAGCGGTTTTCTTTGCTTTCTTCTTTTTAGTGCGAGATTTCTTCATGGTGGAACGAGAAAATAAAATAGGAAATTACTTTCCAACCGCGTAGGTCATCCTGCTGGATGAATGCCTGCGAGGCGCGCCGAGAGAGCGGCGCACGCTGCCTGCGCACGCACAACTGCATCCGCATCTCCTGCGGCTTCGGCTCTTCGTAGTTTGTTGACTCCCTCCTGGTACGCCTCGCGGATAACCGCTTCTTCAAAGGCGCGAAGAAGCTCATCTGCCCCCTCTTCTCCCGGGTTCTCACCGAAGCTCTGTTCTGCATAGAAGAGAGCTGATTCCGGAGGAATAGAAGGCGGCAGTTCCTGAACTCCAGTAATTCTAAAGTACTCTGCTTTGACACGCTCCGCAAGCAGGGTATCGGGATAGGCGTGTATAACGGCGACGAGCTGTCCTCTCCGTATTTCTGATGGCGCACGGGCAGCGGTTACCGGCTTCGGTACGCTCTCCATACTGCCCGCGGCTTCTGGGAACTTCGGCAGGCGCTTGATTGATTCTTGCACCGCCTCGCTACTTAAGCCGAGTGCGCGAGCGGTTGATTGCATAAAATGCTCGCGCTCCATCGGGCTCGGCATTGCGGAAATCAAGGGCAACACGATGCTCTCGGCGGTTCGCAGGAGCCGGTGCGGATCGCTCTCCTGTCCTGCAAGTTCTGCAAGAAAGAAATCAACGATTGGCTTCGCGCCAGTGATGCGCTTCTTGAACTCTTTCGGGTCTTCGCTGATGAGCTCCGCCGGGTCCTTCCCCTTGGGGAGGCGCGCCGCCTTCACCCGCAGTCCTGCGTGAAGCGCGAGTGTGGCCGAGCGCGCGGTCGCCGAGAGCCCTGCTGGGTCGGCATCCAAGACAAGCATCAGGTTCTCGCTGTAGCGCTTCATCAGCGCGAGATGCCTCTCGGTGAGCGCCGTACCCGAGAGCGCTACGGCGTTCTGGAAGCCCGCTTGATGCGCGAGGATTACATCCATCTGTCCCTCCACGAGCATCGTGAATTTGCGTACCCGTATCGCGTCTTTGGCGAAGTCCACACCGAAGAGAATCTCGGATTTATGATAAAGCTCGGTCTCGGGCGAATTGAGATACTTCGCGGGGTCGTCTTTCGCGAGCGCGCGGCCGGTGAAGGCGACGACCCGACCGGCGCTATCGCGTATCGGGAACATCAGACGGTTGCGAAATCGGTCATAGTAAGTACCCGGCTTCCCGTCTGCTTCTTTAATCAATCCTGCGCCAAGCATCTCTTCAATAGAGAACCCTTCGGCAGTCAGTGCCTCGAGGAGCGTGCGCCATGCCTCCGGAGCGAAGCCAATGCGCCACGCTTGTATAGTGTCAGGCATAAGACCGCGTTGCTTCGCGTATGCCTCTGCGGAACTTCCTTTGAGATTGCCCGCGTACCACTCGCCCGCACGGCTCATCAGCGCGCGCAGTCGCTCCTTCTTAGACGCATCTTCCTTTCCACCACTACCATATATGGAAGTGATTTGGACACCAGCTTTTTCCGCAAGGATTTTCAGCGCGCCCTTGAAGTCCACTCCCTCAACCTTCTCAATAAACGAGAACCCGTCGCCGCCCTGTCCGCAGCCGAAGCAGTGCCAGCTCCCGCGCTCCAAACTTACATGGAATGACGGTGTCTTCTCTTTATGGAAGGGACACAACCCGACCATCGAGCGCCCTGCGCGGCGCAGCTTCACATACGGGGCAATAATGTCCTGAATAGAGAGCCGTTCCTTAATCTGCGCGACGGTATCGGTAGCCATTCCCTTGATTCTACCGCGCCTCCTAGAGCGCCCTTGTAGCGCGCGGGGCGAACGAGGTCGTGCGTGATTCGGAATACACCGGCGCTGGGCGTTCTGCCTGAAGCTTCTTGATGCTCGCGTGCTTCTTGCTCCCTGCAAAGCCGGTTCCCGATGGAATGAGGCGGCCGAGAATAACATTCTCCTTCAAACCGCGGAGGCGATCCACCGAACCGCGCAGTGCGGCATTGATGAGAATCTTTGTCGTCTGCTCAAAGGAGGCGGCGGAGAGGAATGAGCGGCGCGAGAGCGCGCTCTCCTTGATGCCGAGCACAATCTCTTTGGACTTCGGCGCAATCTTCCCTGCCTTCTCCATCTCCTTGACCGACTTCACAATTTCCCAGTCCTCAACAACATCGCCGACTGAATAATCCGTGTCTCCCGCGTCCGTAATCTTCACGCGTGAGAACATCTGCTTGACCACAACCTCCAGGTGCTTCCTTGAAACGGGTGCCCCCTGAAGTTCGTAGATTTTTGATGCCTCGGTGATGATGTACTCCTGTACCATCGCGCGGCCAGCATACTCAAAGAGGTCATCAAGGTCGGCGGAGCCGTCGGTAAGAATCTGCCCCCGTACGACCGAGTCCCCTGCCTTCACCAAGGGCACGCGCGGATATGGCGCGAGGTACTCATAAGCAGAGCCGTCCTTCTTACCCTTACCCTCTACCGGCGCAACAACGATAACTTTCTCGCGACCCTCTTCCTTGATCTCGGTGACAAGACCGTCCGACTTGGAGATGACCGCCGGGTTCTTCGGCGAACGCTTCTCAAAGACCTCTTCAACGCGCGGGAGACCGCTCGTGATGTCGCCGCCAACCGAGACAACGCCGCCAGCGTGGAAGGTACGCATCGTGAGCTGGGTGCCCGGCTCGCCGATGGCCTGTGCGGCGACGGTGCCGACCGCCTCGCCCAAATCAACCAGCTCCTGGCTGGTGAGGTCCATACCGTAACAGGTCTGGCAGATGCCATACCGCGTTTCGCAGGACATTGGCGAGCGGGAGACGACCGTATTCACGGTGGAGGTCGCGAGTGCATCGGCATCAAGAATGGAGAGGTAGTGCCCCTTCTTGAAGAGAACCGTGCCGTCAGCGTCCTTTGCGTCTTCGGCGAGCACGCGGCCGCGAAGTGCTTCAGCGTAATTAATCTGGATGCCGGAAGCGCTTATGCGGTTAATCTTCACACCGCGATCCGTACCGCAATTCGCTTCTGTAACGATAGAGTCCTGTGCGACATCAAAGAGACGGCGCGTAAGATATCCTGCCTTCGCGGTTCCAAGCGCGGTGTCAGTGAGCCCCTTGCGCGCGCCGTGCGTGCTCATGAAGTACTCAATGGGATTCAACCCCTCAATCATTGAGGAGATAATCGGCACTTCAATTGTCTTGCCCGAGGTGTCTTGGATAAGTCCCTTCATACCGGCCATCTGGGTAAGGTTGCCGAGCGTACCGCGAGCGCCAGACTTCACCATATCCGCCACCGAGCCCATCGGATTCAATTCTGCGGCAACCTGCTCTTCAACCGCCTGCTTCGTACCCTGCCAAATCTCAATCGCCATACGGCGCTTCTCCTCTTCGGCGAGCAAACCATTCTCGTAATCCCCCTGAATCTTCGCGACCTTGATAGCCGCCTCGCTGATTATGCGCGACTTCTGCTTCGGCACCGAGACATCGTCGATGGCCCACGAGATACCCGAGCGAGTCGCGTAGTCAAAGCCGAACCGCTTCACCTTGTTCACGATAGCGGGTACCGCATCAAGCCCGTAGCGCGCGATGCAGTCGGTCACGATGCGCGCGAGCACCTTCTTGGTGATGGTCTCGTTGATAAACGGATAGTCCGCGGGCAACACGGTGTTGAAGAGGAGTCTACCAACCGTCGTCTCAAACGGGTGGCCATCAAAGGTCTCGTACTTCTTCTTCCCCTCTACCGGTAGGACATTAATCTTGGCGCGCAAATCAATAGCGTCATATTCTGATGCGAGAATTGCCGAGTTCGGCGATGCGAAGTGCTCTCCAGAGCCCTTCACCTTCTCCACTGCCTTGGTGAGCCAATACACACCGAGGATAATATCCAACGGCTTACCGGTGAGCACAATCATTTCGCCCGAGCCCGGCTTGAGGATGTTCTTGTTCGCGCTCATAATGTTCGCCGCCTCCCACTGCGCCTCCTCGGAGAGCGGCACATGAACCGCCATCTGGTCGCCGTCGAAGTCCGCGTTGAACGCGTTACAAACGAGCGGATGCAGCTGAATAGCATCGCCTTCAATGAGGCGCGGACGAAATGCCTGAATACCTTGGCGGTGGAGTGTTGGAGCTCGGTTGAGGAGCACATACTTGCCCTTGATTGCCTCTTCCAAGAGTTCCCACACCTCGGCGACGCCGTCTTCAATAAGACGGCCTGCACCGCGGATGTTGAAGGCGAGTTCGCGCTCCAAGAGCCCCGCAATCACGAAGGGACGGAAGAGCTCAAGCGCCATATGTTTCGGGAGACCGCATTCATCAAGTTCGAGGTCAGGACCGACGACAATCACCGAACGACCGGAGTAGTCAACGCGCTTTCCGAGCAGGTTCTGGCGGAAATAGCCCTGCTTGCCCTTCAGATAGTCCGCGAGCGACTTGAGTGGACGGCGTTGCGCAAGTGTCATCGCGCCGGCGGCGGCGCCGCTCTTGCGGATTGAGTTGTCCAGAAGCGCGTCAACGGCTTCCTGCAGAATGCGCTTCTCGTTGCGGAGAATGACTTCTGGCGCGTGAATGTCAATAAGCTTCTTCAGACGGTTATTGCGGTTGATGACGCGGCGGTAGAGGTCGTTCACATCCGAAGTCGCATGGCGGCCGCCTTCAAGCGCGACCATCGGGCGAAGCGCCGGCGGGATGACGGGGATGCGCGTAAGGAAGAGCCACTCGGGACGGACCCCGGAGGCGATGAGTCCCGCGATAAGCGAGAGGCGCTTCGCGAGCTTCTCGCGCTCTGCGGCACCCGCGTGTTCGTAGCGCGCAGAGAGCGTCTTCTCAAGTTCCTTGAGGTCAAGTTTGCAGAAAATATCGTAGATGGCCTCGGCGCCAATTCGTGCCTCAAAGAGGCCCCCGTAGCGCACGGAGAAGCGGTGATACTCAAGCTCATCAAGCACCTTGCCAACAACGATGCCATCAATCTCGGCCTTCGTAATTGTCATCTTCTCTTTAAGCGCATCGCGCTCCTTGTCGCTCGTGAGCGCCTTGTACTTTGATTTAAACTCGCTCTCCAGCTCGGAGAGAAGACGCTTCTTCTCCTCCTCGGCTATCTTGGTGATGATGTAGCCCGCGAAGTAGACGACCTTTTCAATATCGGTTGCGGACGCGCCCAGGAGGAGCGCCATACGGCTCGGTACGGAGCGGAGGAACCAGATGTGCGCAACGGGCGTACAGAGCTCAATGTGGCCCATGCGCTCGCGGCGGACAATAGAACGGGTGATTTCAACGCCGCACTTGTCGCAGACGATACCCTTGTAGCGGATGCCTTTGTACTTGCCGCAGTAGCATTCGTAATCCTTTTCAGGGCCGAAGATTTTCTCGTCAAAGAGCCCATGCTTCTCGGAGCGCTGGGTGCGGTAGTTGATGGTTTCGGGCTTAGTGATTTCGCCGCTACTCCACGCAAGAATGCGTTCAGGCGAAGCGAGCGTGAGACGAAGACCGTTCCAAGTGTCGCGCGGAGGGAGTTTGCGGGATGTGAATGCCATAATAAATAGTTAGTAGGTTGTAGCTGGTAGTAAGTAGCAATTCATTACACCTCCGCGGACGGCGGGAGATTCAGCGGCTCAACATCGAGCGCAAGACCGCGAATCTGGTTGGTAAGCACGGCAAACGAGGCGGGAGTGCCCGTGTGACTAATCGGTTCACCCTTCACAATCGCGTCAAAGGCGGCTGACCGACCCTGAATATCGTCTGACTTGATGGTGAGCATTTCGCGCAGCGTGTAGGCGGCGCCGTAGCCAAGCAAGGCCCATACTTCCATTTCGCCGAAGCGTTGGCCGCCGTTCTGTGCCTTGCCCCCAAGCGGCTGCTGCGTGATGAGACTGTACGGACCGATGGAACGCATATGGATTTTGTCCTCCACCATGTGATGCAGTTTAAGAATATACATATACCCGACCGCGATGGTCTGGGCGAATGCCATACCGGTGCGGCCGTCGTAGAGTTGCATCTTGCCGCCGCGGTCAAAGCCCGCCGTGGCGAGCTCGTCGCGAATCTCGTCTGCGGTCGCGCCCGCAAACGGCGGGACAACGGCCTGATACTTGAGCGTGTGCGCCGCGAGCCCGAGGTGCATCTCCAGAATCTGTCCGAGATTCATACGGCTGGGAACGCCAAGCGGGGTGAGAATAAGGTCAATCGGATTGCCGTCCTTGTCATACGGCATATCAGCGACCGGAAGCACGCGACTGATAACACCTTTGTTGCCGTGACGGCCGGCGAGCTTGTCGCCTACCGACACATTGCGCACCTGCGCAACTGTCACGACAATCTTCTTGATGATGCCCGTCTCAAGCTGATCGCCCTTCTCGCGGGAGAAGACGCGCACGCCGATAACGCGACCGCGCTTGCCGCCCTCCATGCGAAGCGAGGTGTCCTTCACATCCTTCGCCTTGTCGCCGAAGATACTGCGAAGCAGGCGCTCTTCCGGCGTGAGCTGGGTCTCGCCCTTCGGGGTCACCTTGCCGACGAGGATGTCGCCCGGGCGCACTTCGGCGCCGATGCGGATGACTCCCTCTTCGTCGAGATTCTTGAGGCGCATCTCGCCCACATTTGGAATGTCGTGCGTTGTCGTCTCGGGACCGAGCTTTGTGTCGCGCACCACGCAGTCAAAGTCCTCAATGTGAACGGTGGTGAACTTCGCCTCTTCAACGAGCCGCTCGGAAATAATGATGGCGTCTTCGTAGTTCGCACCGTTCCAGCTCATAAACGCGACGCGCACATTCTGACCGAGCGCGAGCTGGCCCTGGTCGGTAGAGGAGTTGTCGGCAAGCACACTACCCTTCTTCACCTTATCGCCAAGCACCACCGACGGCCGCTGCATGAAGGCAGAGTTCTGGTTGGTCTGGGTGAGTCCTTGGAGGCGGTATTCCTTCTTCTTACCGTCCTTGTTCTCTACAACAACCCTGCGGGCATCTACATAGGTCACTTCGCCAGATTCCTCGGCGAGGACGAGACGGCCTGTGGAGCGCGCCGCGTGCGTCTCGATACCGGTCGCAACAAGTGGGGCCTCGGGGATAAGGACCGGGGTCGCCTGCTTCTGCATGTTGGAACCCATCAGCGCGCGGTTGGCGTCGTCGTGGTCAACGAACGGAATCATACAGGTCGCAATGGAGAACATCTGGTAGGTTGACGCGTCCATCAAAGTGATAGCGTCTCGCGGAACGATGGCTGGGTCGCCCTTGTGGCGCGCCTCAACGAACTCGGGGACGATGCGGTTGTGAGCATCGAGCTTGGTTGCGCCGTGCGCAATCATCTCAAGCTCTTCATCAAGCGCGTTCAGGTAGACAATCTCATCAGAGACTTTCCCGTTCTTGACGCGGACATACGGCGTCTCAATAACCCCGAAATCGTTGGTGCGTGCGTGGGTCGCGAGACGGAGAATGAGGCCGATGTTCTGACCTTCTGGCGTATGGATAGGACACAAGCGGCCGTAGTGGGAGGGGTGTACATCGCGCACCTCGAAGCCCGCGCGCTCGCGGGTAAGACCGCCCGGACCAAGCGCCGAGAGCGTGCGCATATTCTCAAGCTCGGCAAGAATGTTCTGCTGGTCCATAAATTGCGAGAGCTGGTTGGCGGTGAAGAACTCGTGCACGGAAGCATGGAAGGGGCGCGGATTCACGAGCGCCATGGGCAGGGTCGTCTCGCTCTCAATCGTACTCATGCGGTCTTGGATATTGCGCTTCATACGGCTCATACCGACACGCATTCGCGCTTGGAGGAGTTCGCCGACGAAACGGACGCGGCGGAAGCCGAGATGGTCAATGTCGTCCGGACGCGCGGAAGAATCGGCATTCAGCTTCGTGATTTCAGAAATGATGCGGATGAAGTCGGTGAGGCCGAGGGTACGCTTCTCGAGCGCCTTCTCGGTAGTCGAGAGGCCGAAACGCGCGTTGAGACGGTGGCGGCCGACGCGGCCGACATCGTAGCGCTCCGCCGAGAAGAGCGACTGCACGAAGTTCTTCGCATTCTCGGGTGTCGCGAGGTCGCCGTCGCGCATGCGGCGGTGTATTTCAATATAGGCCTCTTCAATTGACTTGGTCTCGTCGTGCGCCAGCGTCGCCTTGATAGCGGAGAGTGCGAGCGGATTCTTAGCGAAATGCTTGGTGATTGCCTCGCCCAATCCCCCGCCGAAGACGGTAAGAAGCTGGGTGATAGGGAACTTGCGCTTGCGGTCAATCTTCACGAAAATAGCGCCGTCCGCTTCTGAATCTATCTCAATCCAGACGCCGCGAAGCGGAATAATCTTGGCACCGAAGTATGGCTTGCCACGGATAAGCTCGGAGACAAAGAACGCGCCGAAGCTCCGCGCGAGCTGCGGGACAATCGCGCGCTCAACACCCGAGACGATAAACGAGCCGTGCGGCGTCATCATCGGCATGTCGGTGAGGAAAATCTCCTGCGTCTTCTCCGAACCGAAGGTCTTGTTCAGGAGCTTCACCGTCACCTTAATCGGCGCTTCGTAGGTGCGCATATTCTCGCGCGCGAAGGTCTCGTCATACTTCGGCTCACCAATTTCAAAACTCTCAAACTGCATCTGGAACTTCTTCCCCGAGTAGTCGGTGATAGGAGAGAACTCCTTGAAGAGTTCGGTGAGGCCGTCTTGGAGAAGCCAGTCAAACGAAGACCGCTGGTGCCCGACGAGATCCGGAAACGGGACGGAGGGAGCTCGGTACGCACCAAAGGTCTTCTGAACGATGTTTTTGAGCATG
>MFMD01000005.1:0-758 GCA_001781715.1 Candidatus Kaiserbacteria bacterium RIFCSPLOWO2_01_FULL_55_19
GCGGTACCATCACCTGTTCTATTGACCAGGGTCTCGGCGCAGTGCCGCTTTCAAGCGGAACCGTCACCAAGAATTCAGGCACCCTCACTCTCACCACCACCTTTACCCTCACCTGCGGAAATGGCGTGGGGCCAAACGCAGCAAGGTCCGCGACAGTCACCGTCGGCAGTGCACCGGTCAATGGTGCCTGTGCCGCCACCCACTACTCCTGCACCGCCGGCACGAGCGTGAGCAATGTGGACGGCACGAGCTCATACACCTGGGGGTGCAACGGACTGAACGGTGGCACAAACACAAGCGCAACTGCCTGCTCTGAAGCAAAAGCGGTCGTCTCAGGCACTCTCACAATGACTCCTACCAGTTGTGTCATCGCTGCCGGCGCCAGCACCTGCACCGTAGAGGCCTCGTGGAATCTCCAGAACTCAACCAATGCGTATCTCTTTGATGCAAATCCGTATGGAAACGGCATCGTATACGGGAAGGGAGTTGGCGCTATTCCCGGCATTATACCAAATGGGTTTATACCAAACGGCTACACCGACCCTATTGTCTACGCTGCATATCCATCCACCACCTACACCCTGAACGACGGCGACGACACGGTGCTTGACACGGAGACGGTAACCGCCAGTTGTGCCGCAGGGAGCACCTGGAGCGGCAGCGCCTGTCTCGCCAATGTTGCCGTCGGTTCCTTCACTGCGAGCCCTTCCAACATTACCAGCGGTGCCATCAGCACCCTCTCCTGGAGCGGCGTCACT
>MFMD01000005.1:824-10518 GCA_001781715.1 Candidatus Kaiserbacteria bacterium RIFCSPLOWO2_01_FULL_55_19
TGACGCCGCGCCGGTCGCCTCCGGCACCCTCACCACGCCCGCGAGCTGCACCATCGCCGCTGGTTCAAGCACCTGCACCGTCTCCGCATCGTGGAGTACCACGAACGCCACCGGCGCGTATCTCTTTGACCGAAATGTGAGTGCAACCCTCTACACCGCGAACAGTTCGCCGGGCTCCACGGTCTGGGTCTCTAATCCGCAGACCGTCTTTGACCTCAAGAACGGCAACGGCACGGTTCTCGCCACCAAGACCGTGACAGCCAGCTGCGCGGACGGGAGTGCGTGGGATGGAGCTATCTGCGCCTCAAATATCTACTCCTGCACCAATCTTCCCGCAAACGCGAACGCATTTGCCGCACCAGACAACACGGGTCTCTCGTCCAACACTCCGTACACATACTCCAGCGCCGATACGCTCGCGAAATGCGAGTTCAACTGCAGTAACGGATACAATTGGAATGGCACCAATTGTGTCCCGAACACGCTCACGGTCTCCTGCATTGGCGTCCCCGCTAATCCCTACATTGCACAGCCCGTCACCTGGAGTTCTTCGGTCTCCGGCGGCTCCGGCTCATACACGCGCTCATGGAGCGGCGATGAATCACTCGCCGGCACCGCCACCTCACTCCAGAAGTCCTATACTTCAGCAGGGATAAAGAATGCATCGGTGACGATTACCGATGCAGTTTCAGGAGGGACCGGTTCCGCTAATTGTGCCACAGGTGCCGCTCAGCCAAATGGTCCGGCGGTTGCAAGCACCGGCGGGTCTGGAGTGAGTGTCGGCGCCTGTGCCACGGCGTTCTCTGCGAATCCGGATACGCTCGTGCAAGGGGATTCCTCCGTGCTCTCGTGGAGCGTGACGGGCGGTTCCGTCTGCGCCTCCTCGTGCGCCTCTGGTAGCGCGGACTTTGATACGGGCGGCGCTATTTCCGGCACCGCCGTTATTACGCCGCCAGCTGGTACCCCTTCCTATGCACTCACCTGTCAGGCCGGTACCTACGGCCCCCCGCCGCCCGCGAACGTCACACTCACCGTTCGCAGTTTGGAACCGACCGTCACCGTGAATGGTCAGACATCAGAGAGCAGTTCCACCAATACTGCAGTTGTTGTGGACCCGACGGTGCCGATTGAGGAGAACAATGTCACCATTGATTGGTTACCGCCGAACAATGTGTGCTCCTCTGTCGTCTCTTGCAGTATCACGAAGAACGGCGACACTACCTGGAAGACCAATCTCACCTGTTCAGGTACCGTCACTGACCGCATCACCACCCAGACCACCTATATCGTGGATTGCATCAAAACCAACAACACCCACGTGACCAAGTCGGTCATAGTAAATGTGCTGCTGAATTATCAGGAGTTTTGAGCCCCGGTGGCGCGTTTTGCGGGTGCGTGCTATTCTCATTTTTAATGAAGAAGGATATCCATCCGGACACCTACCGACAGGTGATTTTTGAAGACCTTGCCTCGGGCGCGCGCTTCCTGATCGGCTCCACGGTGTCTACGACTGAGACCGCCAAATGGGAAGACGGTAAAGAGTACCCGAAGCTCGTGGTAGAAATCTCGTCAAAGTCGCACCCCTTCTATACGGGTGAAGACCGCACGCTGGATAAGGCGGGCCGCGTTGAGCGGTTCAAACAGCGGGCCGCTAAGAAGAAGTAGGGCGCTTCGCCCCGCACATATTTTTCGGCCTCGCTCGGGGCACTGCAGGGGCATCCGATGCCCCGGCGAAAAATGTGCGTGGGGCTTCGCGTATACTATACATATGGAATATTCTTCCGAATTTAAAAAGAACTTTGCGACTGCGTATCTCGCAGAGGAATACGAACGCCTCGAGAAGGAGACGGCGGAGGCGCGCGCCTCCGCCGGCGCGGACGCCGACCTGATGCGAATGGCAGAGGAAGACGAGGAGCGCGTTCGCGCCCGACAGTCCGCCATTCTCGCTGAGATAGAGCAGATTCTCGCCAAGGAAAAGGAGGAGGTAGCGAAGCCGATTGCCGTCATTATGGAGTTGCGTGCGGGTACGGGTGGCGATGAAGCGACCATCTTTGCGAACGACCTGAAGGAGATGTATCAGAAGTACGCCGAAGGTCGCGGGTGGAAGGTTCGTGTCATTGATGACCTGACGCTCGAGATTGCCGGTACCGGTGCCTACGGTGCACTCCGGTATGAGACCGGCGTGCACCGAGTTCAGCGCGTTCCCTTGACCGAGAAGTCGGGTCGTATTCATACTTCTACCGCATCGATTGCGGTGTTGCCGATTCGCTCGAAGTCTAAGATGCAGATTAACATAGCCGATATTGAGATGGAATTCTCGCGCGCGGGAGGGGCAGGGGGGCAGAATGTGAACAAGGTTGAAACGGCGGTTCGTCTTATCCACAAGCCAACCGGCATTGACGTGCGCTCGTCTTCCGAGCGCAGTCAGCTTGCGAACCGCGAGAAGGCGATGCAGATTCTCGTCGCGAAGCTTGAGTTCCTGCACGAAGAGGAGGAGGCGAAGAAACATGCCGCAGTGCGCAAGGCGCAGATAGGCACCGGCGACCGGTCGGAGAAGATTCGCACCTATAACTATCTCCAAGACCGTGTCACCGACCATCGTTTGAAGGAATCCTGGCATAACCTGCCGAAGCTGATGGCGGGCAATATTGATGACATTGTTAATGCTCTCCTTGCGTATCAAGCCGCGCTCGGGTAAAGTAGCTCCACATGACGACAGGACAGGACACGGGAGCATTTAAGCGCCTCTTTGATACGGGGGCGCATTTCGCGCAGGTCAAGAGCCGCCGGCACCCGTCTATGAAGCCCTACCTCGTCGGGACAAAAGGCCGCCAGGAGATTATTGACCTCGTTAAGACGGCTGAACAGATGGAGGCCGCGAAGGCGGTGATGGCAACGCTCGCAAAAGAAGGAAAGACAGTCCTCTTTGTCGGGGGGAAAGTTGAGATAGCGATGCTGGTGAAGAAGGCGGCGCAGGAAATAGGCGCGCCGTATGTCGCCGCTCGCTGGCTCGGGGGCACCATCTCCAACTGGACTGAGATTAAGAAGCGTATTGACCGGCTCACGGAGCTCACCGAAAAAGGCGCGGCGGGCACGCTGGTCAAACAGCATACGAAGCTTGAACTCGTGAAGATCGGGCGCGAACAGAAGCGTCTCACCGAGCGCCTTGACGGCATCACGACCTTGACCAAGAAGCCGGATGCGCTCCTCGTCGTTGATACGAAGCACGAGAAGCACGCGGTCAAGGAAGCGAACGATGCCGGCATCCCCGTCATCGCCATTATGAGCTCCGATTGTGATTTGAAAGAATCGGCGTATCCCATTATCGCGAACGACACATCACGAGAGACAGTGAAACTCATTCTCGCCGAGTTAACGCAAGCGTTTCAGAAAGGACAAACGACGTAGGCGGTCGCAGAGGCAGGACATAATTTTGAGTACGCAATTTTCTCGCTAGAAAATTGCTCAGTCCTCGCGTGTGAAATGCTCCTGAACCCGCATTTCACCACTGTGGAGCCTCAGAATTATGTCCTGCCTCTGCTCGGATATGTTATTATTCTTGAATCACTATGAAAATTACGACTGACAGCATAAAGGAGTTGCGCGAGATGACGGGAGTATCCGTTATGCAGTGTAAAAAGGCCCTTACAGAGGCGGGCGGCGACCTGGAGAAGGCAAAAGTCATCCTAAAGAAGCATTCAGCCGCGTCTGCCGAGAAGAAGGCAGACCGGACGCTTGCGGCCGGTATCATCGGTACGTACATCCACGACGGGACGGTCGGCGCAATGGTGGTGCTCTCCTGTGAGACGGACTTTGTCGCCAAGAATCCGGAGTTCGGCGCGCTGGCGCGCGAAATTGCAATGCAGATTACCGCAATGGACCCAGAGAACACAGAAGAGCTGTTGGAACAACCGTTCATAAAGGATTCGGGAAAGATGGTGCGCAATCTTCTTGACGAAGCAACGCAGAAATTCGGAGAACGCATCGAAGTAAGCCGCTTTATGCGCCTCTCCATCCGTTAAACGCCGTGAGCTACCTCATCTTTATTGTTGCTGCATTCGCACTGCTTGGGGGCTTCTTCGTGCTCACGAATTACGAGGTGCGCCGCGGCGTCCGCTACTTCGCCACCGAACGCGACCGTCTCGACCATGTGGTTGAGCGCGTTGTATTTGTCTCCCAGCATGTTGATATAGGAGCATTTCTCCGGAATGAGATTCGCCGCTTCTTCGGCCGGTTGAGCCATGATATTGCGCACCTCTCGCTCCAGACGATACGCGCCGCCGAGCGCGTGCTCACGCGTCTTGTCCGCTATCTGCGCTCACGGCACGTAAGTGATACCGCTCCGGGCGGAAATGTGAGAGAGTTTGTGAAGACCCTCTCCGAGTTTAAGGATGGTCTGAAAGCGACGCATCCAGAGGTGACTGATGTGCAGGATACATTGCAGCGATAAGGTATAGGTAGTATATGCCGGGGTAGCTCAGTTGGTAGAGCACCTGTTTTGTAAACAGGATGTCGTCGGTTCAATCCCGACCCCCGGCTCCAAAGTTACTTTGGCGTACTGGTTGAAAGCGCGCCCTTCGGGAATTGTTTCTCAAGTTCCTCGAGCGAGGTGAAGCCGTAATACTGCTTGCCGTTTATTACAAAGGCGGGGAGCGAGTCCTGTATCTTGTTAATGGCAATGAATGTCTCCAGAGCGCCGAGGTTGAGGTTGTAGTCAAAGGAGTAGACACGGAGACTCGGGTATGTGTTACGCAGATAGGAGAGCGCATATCCAGCTCTGTCGCAATCGCTGCAATCACCGGCATTGCTGTAGAAATAGAGGACCGTGACCGGCTTTGTGCCACAGGCCACCGCAAGCTGTTTTGTGATGAGATAGTCGCGGATCTCAAGCAACGAATACTGTTGTTTAAGGCGTATTACCTGTGCGTTGTCGGCACCCAGCTGGCTCTCGGCGTAGGAAAGACGGTCGCCCAAGTCGGCGAGACTGCTAATCAGCGTGGTGGATGATGCGAAGCTGTCGCAAGGGGCTCTCTCAAGCAGAGAGAATTGCGTGTCAAGCGAGAGCGTATCAATAGAGAGCTGGTCCTCTATCGCCCCGAGTTCGGCAATGCGCGCGGCATTGAGATAGTTGACGGCATAAGCAACGGTACCGGTGATGGCAGTGGCGGTGAGAAGAGCGATGAGAGAGTTACGGACGAAAAGTGACATAGTATCTAGCGCCAGGTCGTACTCGTCTTGAGCGCAACATCGGAGATCGAACGAACAAGCCAGAACGGCGTGATGATGCCGTACAAGAGGAGATACACGACGGCATTCAGCGCCAGAGCCCCCGGCGTCTTTGAAAGATGTTTCCCCGCAACCATCCAAATGAGGGTGCTAAGTACGAGCATTGCGCCAAGGAGCGTAATCATCGTGACCGGCAGGTAGAACCAGGTAAATTCGCCCATCGACAGGGTATAGGAGAGCGGCACGGTCTGTGCCAGTGAGATGGCGTCGAAGCCGCGCTGTAGTACCTGAACGAGAGCGAGCACGAAGACAAAGATGCCCGCGCCAATAGCGATGATTCCGAGAGGTAAGATAAACATCCCGAGAGCCGCATTCTTGCGAGAACCGACGAGGTCGCGATATTCAAAGAGCACATTGCGGAGGAAACCGGTTGTCCAACGAACGCGCTGCTTGATAAGCTTTGAGGTTGTGGAGGGACCCTTAGTATAGACGCGCGCGCGGATAGCATTGCCAATACGCATCTCTGCGCGCTGCATACGCATTGCCATTTCCATATCTTCGGCGAGGTGGGCGTGTTTAAAGCCGCCGAGCGCAGTAAACACCGAACGTCGGTAGAAGGAAAAAGGTCCCGGGGTCACATACAAACTATTGATGGAGGCGAACACGTGGCGGAATATTATCGCAAGCAGATATTCGGCGTACTGCATACGCTGAAGCAGTGTGCGCGGTTTATGAATGGACATTGAGGCGGTCATGGCCATCGTATCGGGCTCAAAAGCGGCAACAATCTCACAGAGCGCGTCCGGAGCAACGAGCGAATCCGCGTCAAGGAAGCCGATGAGTTCGGCATCCTTGGCATATTCAATGCCAAGATTCATTGCCGCGAACTTGCCGCTATTCTCCTTATGCAGAGCGGTAATCTGGGAGTGGGAAGCGAAGCGGTCAAAGACGGCTCGCGTGCCGTCAGCGGATCCGTCATTTACGAGGATGATTGAAAACCGCTCTTTCGGATATTCAAGTGCAAGGAGCGACTCAACGGTTCCTGCGACTGTCGCTTCTTCGTTCCAACAAGGAACAATAATGGCGACTCGGGGAGTGTCCGTAGACCGCGAGGTGGGAAGACGGGACTCCCGGGCTGGTTTCGAGAGGAAGGTGACGAGCAAGAACGACTCAAAATAGAGCGTGATGAAGAGAAACGGATACATAAACATCTCGGGACTCATAATGGCGTCATCGTAGCACAAACATCTTTCTAACGAATCGTCGCGCCGCAATTCTTGACCGTAGCGGCTTCAAGCTTGGCGTGGAGAGCGTTCACCTCTTCATTTTTCAGTGTCCGGTCAAGGCTACGGTAGGTGAGGCGATATGCGTAGCTCACTTTGTCGTCGCCCAGCTTTTCGGTGTTCTCGTAGGTGTCTATAAGTGCAACTTGCTCGACCATATCGCCTGCTACATCGCGTACGAGATCGAAATAATTATTTGGTACGAACCCCTTAGTAACGATAAAGGAGATATCGCGTACCACAGGCGGATATTTGCTGACCTCAACGAATTTCTGCCCCAATCGGAGTTGTTTCTTCACGCGTTTATCAGTGCTCCAGAAGAGGCGGATATCGGGAACCTCGGTGCCGATAATCGCAAGACGCTCTAACCCGAAGCCAAAGGCCCAGCCGTGGTAGCCAGTGACGCCCATTTTCTTGAGTACGTTTGCTTTCGGTATTCCGCCGCCAAGAATCTCAATCCACTCGCTTCCCGCGGCAACCGCCGCGGCGCCCGTGACTCCGACCTCCACTTCAAGAGACGGATCGGTATACGGGAATATGTCCGGATTAAAACGGAATTTCGTATTTTCACCGAAGACGCTTTTCACCACTTGCGAGAGTGCGTTTTTAAGGTCCTCGATGCTAAGAGGATCCGACTCGGGCGTAAGGAACCATCCGCCCATCTGATGGAAGATGTTCATATGGCGGCGGTCAATCTCATCCTTGCGGTAGACCTTGCCGTAGCAGAGTGCGCCCATCGATTCTCCGCGCGCAATCCGTTCCTTAATTTCGGGCTGGTTGAGGTAGTAGTACCAAAAAACGGTGTCGTGAGTGCGCAGGATATTTTCTTTGTCCACATAGTATGTGTCCGATGCGGAGCGCGCAGGGTGGGTAGAAGGGAAGTCAAAGAAGTCGAAGGAGATAGAGGCGGGAACTATCTCGGGGATCTCGATATCATCGAAGCCCTTGAAGACAGGAAGCGCCTTCACCCTCTCCACAATCTCGTGGAGAGGGCTCCCGGATGTGCGGGAGAGGTCGGGCATCGCGAGATAATGCTTCATACGCATCGCGTCTATGTCGCTGCGGGCCTCAAGCTCCGCCCGGAGCCGCTCCTCCTCAACCCTCGATATTTTAATATCCATAATTCGTCAGTGTACCAAAAGGCTACGAAGTTTGGTAGTCTGCAATTATTACGAAGCTCAGTTTTGCCGAACAAATTGAGAGGAAGGAAGACCGTTTTTAGACTAAACGTAAAACCTTATCATACACGGTCGTGGGAATTAAGGTTTACTTTTAATTTGAAATGACGTCGGAGAGCGACATCGGGATGAAGGCCTTCTGCGGTGAAATAGAATAGTTCGTCCCCTTTGCTCGCGAGATGCGCTTTGAGTAGTGCAATGAATTCGTCGCATGCATAGGGATGTACCCACGCACTCTGTTGTAATTTAATAAAACCAGCTCCTTCAAGCAGAAGTCGCAATTCGTCGCGACGTTTGCGTTGCTTTTCTTTGATATCGAAAATAATCATTCGCCATTTACCATCCCAGAATGCTGGCTCGGGAATCACATATTCGCTTGCTAAGATTTCTTGCATCGCGCGGGTGCCGAAGGCAGAGAGTTCAACGGAGTCATCTACAATAGTGATGAAACCTTTTTCTTGGAGTCGTGTGAGTGTCTGTCGGACTCGAGCGTAGACGCGAGTGCGTTCTTGGCGTGGCCGATCAAGGTACTTAAAGAAGTGGGTCATCTTGGGTGCAACGAGTGCAACGCTTATCAGCCCAGAGACCGCAAGAGTGCGCAGTACAATGCTTTGAATTGGTACTCGTGTCCCTCGTGGTTTCCCTTTTTGCATAACCTTATTATATACGGCCGTAGGAATAAGGTTTATATCTACCTGTAGACACTCACGTTTCGCCCTGCAAATAGGGGTGTTTTATGCTAGAATAGAGGGAACAGCTGTATGGTCAAAACGACCGAAAAAGAGCCTAAAAAGAAGGCCTATGATGCCTCGTCTATTACGGTCCTTGAGGGCCTTGAGCCGGTGCGCAAACGCCCGGGGATGTACATTGGAACCACGGGTTCCGAGGGTCTCCACCATCTCATCTGGGAGATATTTGATAATGCGCGCGATGAAGCGATGGCGGGCCGCTGTAACGACATAGAGGTCGCGCTCCTTCCTGACGGCTATGTTCGCGTGGCGGACAACGGCAACGGCATTCCGGTCGGTATTCATCCGAAGACGAAGGTCTCTGCGCTTGAGACCATTATGACGACGCTCCACGCGGGCGGTAAGTTCGATAACGAGGCGTACAAGGTCTCAGGCGGTCTCCACGGTGTCGGCGCTTCGGTAGTGAATGCGCTTTCTGAACAAACGAAGGTTGTGGTCCATCAGGACGGCGGGATGCATATGCAGGAGTACAAGATTGGCAAGCCCGTGAGCAAGGTGAAGAAGATTGGTACGACAAAGGAGCACGGCACCATCGTGCTGTTCAAGCCGGACCCCACCATCTTCAAAGAGGGAATTGAATGGAACTGGGACAAGATTGTAACGCATCTGCGGCAACAGGCGTATCTCGTGAAGGGCGTACGCATCACTATGGTTGATGCGCGAAGCACCACAACGGCCTTTGAGACGAAGACCATTTTTTTGCGCGAGCAGTCGCTCGGCGTGCCGTCAGTCACCTTCTATTTTGAAGGAGGTCTCAAGTCGCTTGTCGCATTTCATAATCAGCACCAGGTGGCGGTGCACAAGAATATCTTCTATATTGATCGCGAACTGGATAAGGTCGCTGTTGAAGTAGCGCTCCAATATGTAGACGACATCACCCCGAGAATCACCGCCTTTGCGAATAACACCTACAACAGCGAAGGAGGTACTCACATCACGGGCTTCAAGACCGCGCTCACGCGCTCCTTGAACACCTACGGCAGGAACGCGAACATCCTGAAGGAGAAGGACGAGAATTTCACCGGCGACGATGTGCTTGAGGGCATCACCGCAGTTATCTCGGTCAAGCTCCAGGAAATCCAGTTTGAAGGGCAGACGAAGTCAAAGCTCGGCTCAATGGAGGCGCAGGGCGCCGTCTCAACCGTGTTTGGCGAGGCGTTGAGCGCCTTTCTTGAGGAGAATCCTGACGACGCTCGCGCCATCATTAACAAGGTTCTGCTTGCGCTGAAGGCGCGCAAGGCGGCCAAGGCGGCCAAGG
>MFMD01000006.1:0-8251 GCA_001781715.1 Candidatus Kaiserbacteria bacterium RIFCSPLOWO2_01_FULL_55_19
CAAGGCATTTCCTCTGTCTAGCCAATACCCAGAGAACACCCAGACGCTCCGCGTTCGAGTGTTATATACTTGAAGGTAATGGAAAATCCGGAGCGCGTTACCTACTTCGCGGCAACTGATGCGCGCGGGAAATATATTCCGTTTGGCATCAAGTCAAAGGACCGCGATCGCCACATGTATGTCATCGGCAAGACAGGTATGGGTAAGTCAACCTTGCTCGAGAATATGGCGATTCAGGACATCAGAAACGGCGAGGGGCTCGTATTCATCGACCCGCACGGCGGCACGGTTGAGCGGCTCCTGGACTACATCCCCGAAGAGCGGGTCAAAGATGTGGTGTACTTCGCTCCGTTTGATATGGAGCACCCCATTGCCTTTAATGTGATGGAGGATGTCGGCTATGACAAACGCCACCTCGTGGTCAGTGGTCTGATGGCGACCTTCAAGAAGATTTGGGAAGACGCGTGGAGCGCACGAATGGAATATATTCTTACCAACACGCTTCTTGCCCTGCTGGAATATCCGGACGCCACTCTGCTCGGCGTGAACCGCATGTACACCGACAAGGAGTACCGGAAGAAAGTGGTGGACAATGTGAGGGACCCTGTGGTCAAGGATTTCTGGACGAAAGAATTTGCTAACTACGGCGACCGTTATACCCAAGAGGCGACACCGGCTATCCAGAACAAGATAGGACAATTTACGGGCAATCCGCTGATTCGCAATATTATCGGGCAGCCGAAATCCTCCTTTGATATCCGCACGATGATGGATGAGAGAAAGATTCTCATCATCAATCTTTCCAAGGGTCTCGTGGGGGAGACCAATATGCGCCTCATCGGCTCAATGCTTACTACGCGCATCTTCCTCGCGGCGATGAGCCGCGCCGACCTGTCGGGAGAGAAGCTCGCGAAGCTCCCGCACTTCTATTTCTATGTGGATGAATTTCAGAACTTTGCGAACGAGACATTCGCCGAGGTTCTTTCCGAGGCGCGCAAATATAGACTGAATCTCATCATCGCGCACCAGTACATTGAGCAGATGGAGGAGGAAGTGCGCGATGCGGTCTTCGGAAATGTTGGCACGACGGTTGTCTTCCGCGTTGGACCCTTTGACGCCGAAGTGTTGGAGACAATTTTCTTACCCCACTTCACCAAAGAGGATGTGGTGACGCTCGATAAACGGCAGGTGTATCTCACGCTTATGATTGACGGCGTAGGGTCGGCACCGTTCTCGGCGGTGACGATTCCGCCCATAGAGGCGCCGTCGGTGTCTCACCGAGAACAGGTCATCGCTTCATCGCGTGAGAAATTCACCACCCTGCGCGCGGGCATAGAGAAGTCCATCATGGATGAGCTTGTGGCGAGCGCCGCCGCTCCCGCCCCGCTCGATGCGCGTATGCGAAAGACGCCGGCACAACGAGCGCCTGCCATGCCGAAAACGCCTCCGCCACCCACACACAGAGAAGAGACAGGGCGAGAGGAGCTTCTGCCGCCACCAAGACCGTTTGTTCAGCGCGAAGTGCCCCGGTCAGTGAGACCCGCGCCGCCCACAAAGAGTCCCGAAGACCTCAAGGCAATTCTCCGTACGATGACAGCCAAGGGCACTGCTGAGCACGGACAAAAGCAGACGGAGCACAAGGAGTCGTTGAAGGGAGTCCTTGCTCAGGTGCTCGCCAAAAATGCTCCTTCGGCAAACACAAGCGTCCCCGTCCCCGAGAAGAAGCCGTTTGAGGTTTCTGAAGACGCATTACGGAAAGTGCTCAAGGGCGATGCATGATTTTTAATTACTGAATCCGCTAATGGCACTGAATCCGTCAGTGGCACATGTCGAGCCAATTGTCTAACCCCCTATCCCCAATTTCATGCTATAGCAGTATCTAAGGGATGCTCATTCCAATATAATGAACAAATGGAATCTGTTGAAGCAGGAGCAAAAAAGAAAAGACAGAGAAGGAATCTGCGCAATGCCGCGCTCATGGCTATCGGAGTTGCGGGAATCATTACTGTTGCGGCGGTCGCGCCGAATATGTTCCAGATGCTCGGCAGAACCGGTGCGCTCGCACGGCTCAAGTATCGCTCTAAGGGCATACTCGCCAGATTGAAACAAAGAGGCGAGATTGAGTTTGTCGAACACAATGGGAAGAAATATATACGGTTAACTGACAAAGGAGAGAGAGTACTTGATATTGAACGCAGGAGATTAGACCTACTTGTGAATAAACCGAAGAAATGGGACGGTCGCTATCGATTAGTCATGTTCGACATTCCGGAAAAACGCAAGAAAATTCGCGAACATTTGCGTTTTGAAATGCAAGAAATCGGGTTCTTACGCATACAAGACAGTGTGTGGATCTATCCATATGATTGTGAGGAGTTTATCGCGCTTCTTAAGGCGGACCTGCACATTGGCAAGGACATACTCTATGCGGTTATAGAAGAAATTGAAAATGACATGCGTATCCGTAAACATTTCAATTTACAGACTAATTAATGACATCTCTCCATCAAAACAAATATCCCTTGAATACTGCTATAGCAGATAGTTGGGGATACTTTGAAGTACCGTATTTTAGAGTATATAATGC
This sequence comes from Candidatus Kaiserbacteria bacterium RIFCSPLOWO2_01_FULL_55_19, assembly GCA_001781715.1. Taxonomy (GTDB): domain Bacteria; phylum Patescibacteriota; class Minisyncoccia; order Phycocordibacterales; family Phycocordibacteraceae; genus C7867-001. The sequence goes on from MFMD01000006.1 coordinate 2,588, forward strand.
ACCCATGCACATAGTCAGTTTGTTCGCTCTCGCCATTTTCTTTCCCTCCTTCGCCTTTGCGGTGGCGCTGATAAACATAAACACGGCAGACGCGACCCTTCTGGATACGCTTCCGGGCATCGGGCCCACAAAGGCGGCCGCTATTATTGACTATCGTACGACCTATGGGCCGTTCGCTCGCATTGAGGATATCCAAAATGTCAGCGGCATCGGTGTGAGCACCTATGCAGATATCGCACCACTCATCACGGTCGGCGACACAGTTACAGCCGTAAGCACAGCATCATCAACAGAAAGTACATCGGCATCGGGAGGCGCGACGACCTACACACCTCCCCCTACGGTCCTCTCGGTTGATATCGGACCCGATATTACCGCATATCGCGAGGTGCCCTTTACGCTTACTGCACTCGCAAAGACAAAGAGCGGCGCTGTTGATCCGGCGGCGACCATCTACTGGAGCTTTGGCGACGGTTCCGCGACCGAGGGACGCGTTATAGAAAAGACCTACCACTATATCGGGACCTATCTTGTGGTCGCGACGGCGAAAGACGGTACGACAACGGCGCGGGATGACCTTGTGGTGGTTGTGAAGTCCGCGGTGGTGCGCATCGCATCGGTGACGCATGAAGGTATTATTCTCGCGAACGATACCAATGAGCGCCTCGAGCTCTCCGGTTGGCGCCTCGTGACTGATACCGGAGTGTTCCGTCTACCCGAGGGGACGATGCTTCTGCAGAATGCAAGCGCACTATTCCCCTACACGGTTATGAATCTTTCTGTTTCTTCTACTGCGCGACTGACGTATCCAAACGGTATTATTGCCGCGCAGTATGTTCCTGCCGCAGACGCGGTACAACCAATGTCTGACGAGCAACCTTCCGTTGCGATGATTGGTTATACAGGAGTACGGGAGGATACCCCGCTACTTACCAACACGAGAGCGAACATTCAAAACTATGAGACAGCAGCCGTAGCCCCAACGAAGACGGTAGAACCCGCCTTCGTTGGGGCGGCGCTCGCTTCGTTCGAGGCGTTGCCCGAAACAGAATCTCGTCTGCCCGGCATCTTGCGTTCGCCATGGACGCTTAGTTTCCTCGGCATTATGGCACTCGCCGGTAGTGCATTCATTTTCCTTTAACCCGCGTCTCAACTCCTTGTATACTAGGCTTCACACATGAAAGATACGAAACTTATTCTCGTCACGGGCGGTGCGGGCTTCATCGGTTCGCATCTTTGTGCACGTCTGGTGAAAGACGGTCACAGGGTTATCTCGCTGGATAACTACTTCACCGGCAGTCGCGAGAATCATGTTGCCGGCGTGGATTATCGCGAGGGTCATACGAAGGATATCGAGAAACATATTCCCGAAACGCCCGACCTCATCTACCACCTTGGCGAATATTCCCGTGTGGAAATAAGTTTACAAGAACCTGCGCTGGTATGGGACTTGAACAAGGACGGGACATTCGGCGTGCTTGAATTCTGGCGAAAGCGTGGAGGGAAGCTTATCTATGCCGGTTCATCAACGAAATTCGGTGATGGCGGCCTCGGTCGTATGCAAAGTCCGTATGCATGGACCAAGGCAAGCAACACCGAGCTAGTGCAGAATTACGGCACATGGTACAACCGTACGTACGCCGTCTCTTATTTCTATAATGTATACGGTCCGAGAGAACGGGCCGGCGCATACGGCACTCTTATTGAGATATTTCGCCAGAAGCGTTTGCGTCAAGAGCCACTCACCGTTGTCGCTCCCGGCAGCCAGAAAAGGAATTTCACTCATGTTGACGATATCATCTCCGGCCTTCTTCTTGTGGGAGAGAAAGGCGAGGGAGATGAATTTGGGCTGGGTGCCGATGAATCCTATTCAGTTATTGAGGTCGCACGACTATTCGGCGGAGACATTACAATGCTTCCCGAACGGAAAGGAAATCGTATGGAGGCGTCCCTTGATACGACAAGAGCGCGCGCGCTCGGTTGGACGCCGCGCAAAAAGCTTACTGACTACATTGCGGAAGTCCGTAAGGTATGAAACGAGTACTCATTTTCTCACTCGCCTACTATCCGCATGTGGGCGGAGCAGAGGTCGCTATCAAGGAAGTGACCGACCGCATACGCGATATAGAATTTCATCTGGTGACCCTTCGTTTCTCTAACACAGATAAGCGTGAGGAAAGCGTAGGCAATATAGTTGTGCATCGAATTGGAAATGGCAGTGGGAAATTAGACAAATTTCTCTTTCAGTTCGGTGCAGTTCATGTCGCATGGCGATTACACAGAATGAAGAAATTCGATGCGATATGGGCGATGATGGCACACTCAGCAGGAGTGCCTGCGGCGTTCTTCAATCTCTTCCATCCAGACGTGCCCTATGCCTTGAGTCTCCAAGAAGGGGATCCGATACCGCACATTGAACGCACGATGGTCCCTCTCTGGCCGCTTTTCACGCGCGCGTTTACGAGGGCAACGATGGTACTGCCGCTTTCTAGCTATCTTGCTCGTTGGGCACGTAACCGTCGGTTTACAGGGCCAATAGAGATTGTGCCAAACGGTGTCTCGGTACAAGACTTTGCCGGCGTGGCGATTCCACACGAACAGACAATCTTGATTACCACCTCGCGTCTCGTATCTAAGAATGCGATTGATGATGTCATACGGGCACTCGCGCTTCTTCCTGAAGTGCGGTTCCAGGTCCTCGGTAGCGGACCCGAGGAGAGCAATCTGCGAGCGCTGGCGGTCGCGTGCGGGGTCCATGACCGTGTGGAGTTCCTCGGCCACATAGACCGAAGTGATATGCCGAAGTATCTACATGCCGCCGATATCTTCATCCGTCCGTCACGCACTGAAGGATTCGGGATTTCATTTATGGAAGCGATGGCGGCAGGACTGCCCGTCACCGCAACACAGGAGGGAGGCATCGCAGACTTCCTTTTTGATGCAAAACGGAATCCTGATAAAGAGACGACTGGTTGGGCGGTGGACAAGAATTCGCCCGAGCAGATAGCGGAGGCGGTGCGAGATATTCTCGCGCATCCCGAGCAGGTTGCGCGGGTGACCGCAACCGCCAAGCATATGGTGACTGAGAAATATGACTGGAATCTTATTGCGAAGCAGATGCGGAGCATATTCGACCGCCTGTTCCAGAACCGCTAGAATATACCTATGAAGCTCGTCATCGCGACGCCCCTCTACCCGCCCGAGATAGGCGGGCCAGCGACCTATTCCAGGCTTCTGGAGGAGGGATTGCCGATGAAGGGAATTGAGGTAGAACTGGTGAAATTCAGCGAGGTTCGGCACCTACCGAAGCTTATTCGGCACTATGTCTATTATCGCCGCGTTCTACGGGCAGCACGCGGTGCGGACGCCGTGCTCGCCCTTGACCCCGTCTCGGTCGGCCTGCCGGCGATGAAGGCGGCAAAGAAGGCAGGGAAGCCCTTTGTTGTGAAGATTGTGGGCGACTACGCGTGGGAGCAGGGCGTACAACGGTTTGGCATTGAGCAAGAACTCGACGATTTCGTGCAAACTCCGCAGAAATCCTTCTTCGTACGCAGATTGCAGGAAATTCAGACCCGCGTTGCGGCCGCCGCAACGCGGGTTGTTGTGCCGAGTCCGTATTTGCAAGACATTGTCATAGAGTGGGGTATCCCTAAAGAAAATATTTCGGTTATTTGTAATGGAATTGCGCTTCCTTCGCAGATACCAACCTTTCAGAAGAAAGACGGAGAATTCCTTATCGTATCTGCCGGCCGGCGCGTCCCGTGGAAGGGGTTTGAGGCAATTGAACGCGTTGCCGAGATGCATACGGACTGGCGTACGTTCATTGCCTCTGGACTCCCGCGTATTGAAGCGCTCAGCTGGATGAAGACAGCTGATGTTTTCGTGCTGAATTCCCGCTACGAAGGGTTCCCCCACGCTCTTATTGAGGCGATGACAATCGGGACGCCCGTTATTGCTACTGATACGAGATTCCATAGGGCGCTCATTACGCAGGGAGAAACGGGTCTGCTCGTGTCGCCTGGAGATGACAGCGCTCTTGAACAGGCGCTTATGGAAACGCGGCGAGATCCTTCTGCGGCTCGGGCACGCGCCCTTACTGCAGAGAAGCGCATGAATGATTTCTCGCTCCCACATATGCTGGATGCGACGGCGCGGCTTCTAAAATCGCTATGAAAGTCCTTTTTGTTTCCAACGACCCGACGATATTTGATACAGCAAGCGCCGCGCGCGCGCGTATGCGCGCGTATGCCGCTACGATAGGCGAGCTCCACATTGTCTCTTCTGCCGGCTTCGGCGCGCGCGACGAACAAGACGGGAATCTGTACCTCCACCCCGTGTATGTGTGGAAGCTCTTTCGCATACGCTCGCTTTCCGCGCGCGCGAATGCGCTTATCCGAGAATACGGCATTGAAGTCGTGTCGGCGCAGGACCCCTTTGAACACGGGCTCGCCGCTCTCCGCGCAGTACAAGGGACAAACGCGAAGTTGCATATCCAGGTGCATACCGACTTCCTCTCGCCGTGGTTTGTGAAGAGCGGTAATTGGCGTTCGCCACAGGTACGGATGCCCTTTCTCAATCGTTGGCGCCGTCGGGTTGCCGACCGCGTCCTACCGAGAGCACACGGCATCCGGGTCGTATCAGAGCGCGTGAAGGCATCGCTCATTACTCGCTACGGTGCCAGTATCCCCGAGCCCGTCGTTATTCCTGTACCGGTCAGCTCCGTCGTGCCAGAGCCGGTGCGGCTGCCCGACCACCCATTCACCTTCGCACTTATTGCGGTCGGGCGCTTGGAGCCCGAGAAGCGTATAGAAGACATTCTCGCGGCGCTCAAGCTCGTCGTGGTGCACTATCCGATGGTCGGACTCTTCATCGTCGGAGACGGCAGCGAGCGCGGGCGGCTTGAGCGGATGACGCGTTCGCTCGGTCTTGAGGAGAAAGTACGCTTTCTCGGTCATCGTTCTGATGCGTGGGGTCTGATGCGGAGCGCCCAAGCGGTTATTCAGGCGAGTGCCTATGAAGGGTACGGGCGCACCCTCATAGAAGCGGCGCTCGCCAGAATCCCGCTTATTACCACCGATGTCGGCATCGTCGGCGAAGTATTCAAGGGGTATGAGGATGTATTGTCGGTTCCGGTTGCCGACCCGACCGCGCTCTCGCTCGCCATTGTCGGCTTCATTGAGGATAATTCCGTGCGCCAAGAGCTTCCGCGCCACGCCGAAGAAACGGTCCGTGCGCACCTCGCCGCAGTCGGTGATATCCCGACTCGCATCAAAGAGGACCTCGCGCGACTCCTATGAAGCTCCTCATCATTACGCAAGCGGTTGATACGGAGGATCCGATTCTCGGATTCTTTGCGCGATGGATAGAGGAGTTCGCGAAGCATACGGAGCGCACTGAAGTCATTTGCCTCAAGTCTGGAAGGTCTGACCTTCCGGAAAATGTGCGCGTGCATTCGCTCGGCAAGGAACGCGTCGCGGCGGAAAACACTACCATATATGGTAGTGTTTTCCGCCGTGTACGATATGTGTGGCGATTTCTTTCACTTGTCTGGAAATTGCGAAATGAGTACGACGCCGTCTTCGTGCATATGAACCCCGAATATATTGTTCTCGGTGGCTTCTGGTGGCGGCTGTGGGGCAAGCGCGTTGCACTCTGGTACACGCA
>MFMD01000006.1:8265-10275 GCA_001781715.1 Candidatus Kaiserbacteria bacterium RIFCSPLOWO2_01_FULL_55_19
TGAAGCTGCGTATGGCAGAGCTGCTCGTTGACATTATTTTCACCGCCTCAAGAGAGAGTTTCCGACTACCAAGTAAGAAAGTGCGGGTAATGGGGCATGGTATTGATACAGAATTCTTCTCTCCTGACCCAAGTATCGCGCGTGGGGAGTGGATACTCTCTGCAGGGCGACTGATGCAAAGTAAGCGGCACGACCTCGCTATTCGGAGGGCGGCACGGGAGGGCAAGGTACTGCGTATTGCAGGCGAAGGTCCCGAGCGCGCCAATCTGGAAGCTTTGGCGCATACCCAGCATGCCACAGTGCAGTTTTTGGGCGGGCTGGCGCAGACGCAATTGAGGGACGAGTACCGCACTGCCGCATACTTTGTACATACAAGCGAGACCGGCAGTTTGGACAAGGTGGTGCTTGAAGCGCTCGCCTGTGGACTGAAGGTCGTAACGGACGACCCGGCGCTGAAGCCACTTGAAGATGAAGGTCCGCAGTATGTCCGCGAGCATCATTCACTCCAGCATCTTATCCCGCGCATAGTAGAAATCATAGAAACAGTATGAATACGAGGGATTTTGAGAACAGTCGCTGGGAATTTATGAAACAGACCCCAGAGTTTCGTCATGAAGCGGCGACTTCTCTCATCAAGAATGGTTCAGTGCTTGATGTGGGGTGTGGGGATGGGCTGTTGTTACGGATGCTACGCGAACGCGGTATTGAAGGGAAAGGGCTCGATTTGTCAGAAACAGCAGTTACATTATGTCGGGCGGACGGTCTTGATGTGCGTTCTGGCGACTTCACGCAAGAGGCGCTTCCATTTAGAGATAGTTCCATGGATTATGTGGTTGCGCTTGATGTTCTTGAACATCTCTATCACCCAGAAATCCTCCTAAAGGAAATGGCGCGTGTGGCTCGGATAGCTATGATTATTGGAGTGCCAAACTTTTCTTCACTACCTGCGCGCTTACAAGTCCTTATGGGTCATGTACCCGAAAATAATCATCCCAACAAAGGGCATCTCTATTGGTTTAATCTGGATGTCTTGGAGCAACTCTGTCGTTCAGTTGGGATGCGTCCCGGAACAGTGAAGACGAACACATTCTTCCCTTTTACACTATTTGGGACAGAAGCTCCTTGTATGCCGAATCTCTTAGCGCTATCGTTCGTTGCTACATTGCCAAAGGATTCTGTACAAGTGATATAGTTAGATTGCTTATGATTGGGAGAGCGACAGATTTCTATACACAGCTTAATGAACGATACCCGGCATATACACGGGTCTTTCGTTTCTTGCTCTCGGGAGGTACCGCTCTTGGTACCGATCTCGTTTTGCTCTACCTCTTCACCGACATTTTCGGCATTTGGTACTTAGCTTCTGCGGTCGCGGCGTTCATCCTCGCATTTGGTGTGAGCTTCATGCTCCATAAGTTCTGGACATTCGGTGATCATTCGCGAGAAGGCATCCATATGCAAATGGGCATTTATTTTCTCGTTGCGGTCACTAATTTGGTCCTGAATACGCTCCTCGTGTTCCTGTTTGTGGAGTGGGTCACTCTACACTATCTTCTCGCTCAAATATTCGCGAGTGCGCTCATTGCTATTGAGAGTTTCTTTATCTATCACCGGTTTATCTTCCAGAAGACCACCACCATATGAGCCAGAGGACTCGACTGATTCTTAGTGGACTCCTGATCTTGTTCGTATTGGTGCGCTTACCGGGGCTTTCAACACCATATCACCAAGACGAATTCAAGAATGTACTAGCTTTGCAAGGCACCGCCGACGGTGCTGGCGAATTCATTACCCACCCACCCCTGTGGAATCTCTTATTCAGGACCGGTATTGAAGTAGTTGGAGGGGACCACGCGCGTCTCATCCCGTTGTTCTTTGGTTTTCTCTCCGTCCTGCTTCTTTACCTCGTCGTGAGGAGACGATTTGAAGAACGCGCTGCGTTATGGGCAGTATTTCTTTACGCGGTCTCTTTTTACGGAATATGGTCATCACTCATGATTGATGTGGACG
>MFMD01000007.1 GCA_001781715.1 Candidatus Kaiserbacteria bacterium RIFCSPLOWO2_01_FULL_55_19
GATGCGTGCATGCATCAAAAAGTTCTGCCCCAATGATTTCTTAGCGCGCATCATGCTTCAATGATTTCTTCTCCATCGGTTTCATCATAAACTACGAGCGAACCATCAATATCGGCAAGAAAGGACGACGGTTCGGACGCAAAGTCGCTCCCATAGATCTTGCGGACGCGCGCGAGCGTGAGGATGAGCCGCTCCTTTGCGCGCGTCATTGCCACATAGAAGAGCCGCCGCTCCTCTTCTTCGTCGCGATCGTTGTCGCCGCCCATCCCCTGATGCGGGAAGAGACCTTCCTCCATACCGCTTACAAACACCGTGTTGAACTCAAGCCCCTTCGCCGCGTGGACGGTCATCAGTGTGACGCCCGTCTTCTCATCGCGGTCCATCTCGTCTTGGTCGCTCGCCAGAGCCGTTTCGGCGAGGAAGGCGGCAATACCCTCCTTTCCCACCACCGCGTCATAGCGCGCGGCAACCGACGCGAGCTCCTCTACATTCTCAAAGCGTTCGCGGTCCTCCTCACTCCCCTCTTCAACGAGCGCGCGATACATACCGCTCTTCAGAATTACCAGCTTCACAAACGCAGACGGTATAAGCGACTCGGTCGCCGTCGAGAGTTCTCGTATGACTTGTTCAAATGCTTCAATCTTCGCAAGTTCGCCGGCGCGAAGCATAGCGCGCTGTCCTGCCACGAGCTTGCCGAGCGTTATCTTACCGAGCCCGCGCGGCGGCGATGATGCTGCGCGGAGCTTGTCGGCCTCTCGTGAAGGGTCCATCGCAAGCCGCATCCAGCTCAACGCATCCCTCACCTCCTTGCGCGCGAAGAAGTGCGTCCCGAGGAGCTTGTAGGGCACGCCTATGCGGAGCAATCCTTCTTCAAGGGCACGCGACTGAAAATTGGTGCGGAAGAGGATGGCTATCTCTTCGGGGCGAATGCCGCCTCTCATCAGCTCCCGAATCTTTAGCGCTATCCAGCGTGCTTCGTCTTCGGCGCTTCGCGCGATATGGAGCACGATGGGGGCTCCCGCACCGCGTTCGGTGGTGGAGTATTTCTCCTTGCGGTTTGTATTCTTCTCAATCACCGCATTTGCGGCATCAACCAAGTTTTTCGTGGAGCGATAATTGCGCTTCAGAATAATCGTCTTCGCGGTCGGATAGGTTTTATCAAACTCAAGCAGGTTCTCAATCGTTGCACCCCGCCAAGTATAGATAGTCTGGTCAATGTCACCGACGACAAACAGGTTCTTATGCTTCGCGGAGAGTATATTCGAGAGCCGTCCTTGGAGCGCGTTCGTGTCCTGATATTCGTCAATATGAATGTAGCGCCACCGTTCCTGCACCTTCTCTCGGACATCGGCATGCTCTTCAAGCATTCGGAGCGGTAGCGAAATCAAGTCGTCAAAGTCCAGCGCCTTTTCTGCCGCGAGCGTCTTCTCGTAGCGCAACCACGCCTCTCCCGCGATGCGCCCTCCGAAGCCGGCGCGCGCATATTTCTCGTAGAACTCGTGCGCACGCATCCCCTCCCCTTTTGCACGCGAAATTCTCCCGAGAATCGCCCGCGGAGAGAGCTCCTTCGCGCCGACATCGAGCGCCTTGAGCGCCACCGCAATCGCCTTCTCCGAATCATCGCGGTCGTACACACTGAAGTAGCGCGGAATGCCGATGACCTTGCCGTAACTCTCGAGGAGCTCCCGCCCGAGACCGTGGAAGGTCGCGATGAAAGGGACAGAGGTTGTGGGGGGTAGGTTGTGGGGGGTAGGCAAATCCAATTGAAGCATCGCGCGAACCCGGTCGCGCATTTCGCGCGCGGCCTTGTTGGTAAAGGTCACGGCGAGAATCTCGTTCGCAGGCACTCCACTGCGGATAAGGTGATAGATGCGCGTTGTGAGAACACGCGTTTTCCCACTCCCGGCGCCGGCCAACACCGAAATGGGGCCGTCGGTCGCAAGAACGGCCCGTTGTTGTGCCTCATTCAATCCCTCAAGGTATTTCACTTTTCAAATATAGCGCAAAAAGGGCTTTCCACAGCTATCAAATACTGTCATTGACTACCAGTCTCACTCGGCTATACTTCCTGTATCGACTGAATCCAGATACGCAAGAAGTGGCTTATGTCTTGTATATAAGCCACTTTTGTATTACGACCGACCCACCGACATCCCTCGCTTTCCTATCAAATTCAACCCCCCATTCCTCATACTCGGGCTCGCAGCTGTCTTCGCTGCCACGGTACTCCTGCCCAACCAAACGAGCGCGTTCTGGCCATTTTCTACAAACGCAAGTGCAACGGTCAATGTGTCCGTCTCGGGAGCAAAGACCCCCGCTCTTGTTGCCGCAACAAACTCCGACCCGAACCCAGACAAGGGTCTCGGCGCCACCATCCAGACGAGCGGCGGACGCGCACTCCTCGCGTATGCCGGCCCCTCCGGCACGATAGCGGATGTCGCGAAGCCAATACCTCCCGACCGTATTTCGGTCTATGTCGTGCGGTCGGGCGATACGCTCTCAGATATTGCGGGTATGTTCAATGTCTCGGTGAACACTATTGTCTGGGCAAACAACCTTAAGGGAGCCAATGATGTCCATCCGGGCGACACGCTCGTCATCCTTCCGGTCTCAGGAGTTGAGCGCACGGTGGTGAAGGGCGACACGCTCAAATCTCTTGCGAAGAGGTACGACGCTGACGCACTGGAAATCGCCCAATTTAATGGCCTGGATCTTGACGACCCGCTCGTCATCGGCTCAACGCTCATTATTCCCGGAGGAGAAATCGCGGCACCTGCGCCCGCACCGTCCTATGCCGCGGCTTCAACGCCTGAACCGTATCTGGGTGGCGGTGGGCCCGTACAACTCGGATTTTATAGTCACCCGGTGCCCGGCGGTCGCATCACCCAAGGTCTCCACGGGAAGAACGGCATTGATATCGGTGCGGCGCGCGGAACTCCCATTCATGCGGCGGCTGATGGAACCGTTATCATTGCGCGCGGTAGCGGCTGGAACGGCGGCTACGGCAACTATGTCGTTATCTCCCACAGCAACGGCTCACAGACGCTCTATTCACATATGAGAAGTGTTATCGTAACCGCCGGACAGTCAGTCGTAAGCGGTCAGGTCATCGGGTATATGGGTGCGACAGGGAGAGTGACCGGCGTACACCTCCACTTCGAGGTTCGTGGCGCGGCGAACCCCTTCCGCACCTGCCGAACTGGCTCAATCTGTCAGCCGGAATAAATACGCACAAAGAAACACGCGGCTAGCGCCCCTGGCGCTCTAGCCGCGTGTTTTCTATTCAAACCCGAATAAGCCACGCGGGCGGTACTGGAGCGCTTCGTGCACAAAGGCGGGTGTGACCGATTCGGCACCGGCGAGGTCGGCGATGGTGCGCGCAACGCGCATCGTGCGGTGGTAGGAACGCGGAGAAAGGTTAAGTCGCGCCGCGGCGCTCGTGAGCGCCTCCTTCGCGGCAGTGGTAAAACCGCTCTTCTCGTCGAGCTCCCGCCCTGAAAGGGCGGCGTTCGTCATACTTCGCTTACCCGTCCGCTTCTCTGCACGCTGCCTGGCGGCGACAACGCGTTTGCGCACGATGTCGGACGGTTCGCCTCCCGAGAGTTTTGCCAGCGTGTCGTGCGGGACGAGCGGTACCTCAATCCAGAGGTCAAGACGGTCAACGATGGGACGCGAGATGCGGCGCGCCTGCTTCGCCGCGGCGCGCATCATAACGCGCGAATCGTCAGAAAGCGTGCTCGCCGGATTCATCGCGGCGACAATCATGCAGTCGGCGGGAAATGTCACTGTCGCGCGCGCCCGAGAGACTGTCACAATCCGATCTTCAAGCGGTTGTCGCAGGGCCTCAAGCGTGCGCGAATCAAATTCGGGAAACTCATCAAGAAAGAGTACGCCCTTATGCGAAAGCGTCACTTCACCCGCCTTCGGGAATGCTCCCCCGCCCACAATCGCAACATGAGAGATGGAGTGGTGCGGTGCGCGAAATGGTGGCCAGTACACCGCGTCACCGTCTTGCAAGAGCCCCGCGGTTGAATGTATCGCGGTTACCTCAAGCATATCGTCGTCAGAAAGAGGCGGGAGAATACCCGCGAGCGCGCGGGCGAGCATTGTCTTACCGGTGCCCGGCGGGCCATAGAAGACAATGTTATGACGGCCGGCGGCGGCGATCTCAAGCGCGCGCTTCGCGCTCTCCTGCCCTTTCACATCATGGAGGTCAAGGGAGGGCGGCGGGGGCGCGATACGCCGGTCGCGCACTTGGCGCGGGAGCGGTTTCTCGCCCTTGAGGTGACGGAGGAGTTCAGCGAGCGATTGGGGTGCGTAGATAGTGAGACCTTCGGCGAGCAGTGCTTCGCGCACATTCCCCGGCGGTACAAACACTCTTTTGACGCCACCGCGCTTCGCGGCGAGCACCTGCGGGAGCACGCCGCGCACACTGCGCAGGGTCCCATCAAGTGCCAGCTCGCCGATGAGTAGGGTCTCTTCCATGAGCGGTTGTATATCGCCAGCGGCGATGAGATATGCGAGCGAAAGCGCGAGGTCGTAGTGCGACCCTTCTTTCTTTAAATCTGCGGGCGAGAGCGAGAGTACGATGCGCTTGTTCTGTTGTTTCGGTGGCTTGTAGCCGGAGTGCCGTATCGCCGCACTTAGACGGTCGCGCGCCTCTTCAACCGCCTTGTCGGCGAGACCGACGATGGAGAAGTTGTGGAGTCCTCGTGTCAGGTCGGCCTCAACACTGACGAGCTGCGCGAGTGAGCCGACTGGCTGCGCTGCAAGTGTTTTCGCGTACCCGCGCTTTGGCACTGCTACGGCAGCTTGGTTCCTAACCGATGCGCGTTTCGGTTGTGCAACAGCCATACTTCTCTACATGTGTTCGGTGCAGGTCGTTGCAGCCGGATCAGCCTCGAGACGCGCTTCAACAATCCCCTTGTTGCACACTTCGCACTTCCCATAGGTCTTCTTCTCAAGGCGCACAAGCGCAGAAATAATGGTGTCATACCGTGCTTCAAGGTCGGCAAGAATCGCGGCATTGTTCTCGCGATTCATTACCACATCGGCCTGGTCGGCGAGATCGGCTTCGGTTCCCGTTTCTGACGGTATCGGCTCCCAATCATCCGGAACGCGGGGATTCTTGCGGCCAACCGTTCCCAGTTCTGCCTCCAGCCGCACCTTCTCGGCCTCAAGTTTCTTTCTAAAATGTTCCCGTTTCATAGATAGAGGGATGATACCAGATGATTCCCTAGAGCGTGCGCGTCGTGGCAAGTCGCGTAAGGAGCTCGGTGAAGGTCGCGGCGTCCCGAGCAATAACGAGAGTCGTCGCATTCCAATACCCATACACGAGTGCCACACGGCCAGAAGGGTCGCGGTATGCGCGCGCATCGTGGTTCGCGATGGTCACATCAGAGAATCGGATGGCGGGCGTTGGCGCGGCGGGTGCTATCACCTGGAGTACGGGGGTTGAACTCGCTGTTTTCGGTGTCGTTGTTGTTGCGGCCGTGGTTGTCGCCGCGGTCATCGGTGCCGCCGCCGCTTGATAGGGAGGGAAAAGATCAGCGAGATAGAGCGGCATCACCGGCTCCCACGCAAGTATGCCGGCAAAGGTGTCGCTATATGACGCGACCGAGAGTATAAAGAATGGACTTTGCGAACCGCTGATATTTATCACGCCCGCCATACTGCCTGTGGGGCTCACATTGCGGAGCAAGACCTCGGGCGCTGACACCGCAAGCGCCGAGAATACGCTCGTGGTGGTGCTTGTGAGTGAGAGGAGTCGTACCGTGCCGGCGGCGAGCGGCCGATTTACTGACGCTTGCATCGCCTGAATCAAGTCAAGACCGGTGCCTGAGACCGTTTCGCGTTCGTTGACGAAAATCGGTGTTGGCTCAAGAGGAGCGACAACAACGGGTTGTTGTGCGGAGCGGTACTGGGTATACGCCACATACACACCAGTGATGCCGGCGATAAGGAGCACGGCGCTCACTAGTATGTAGGGGAGATTTATGCGCGAAGGTTCTGGGGATGTCGGCGAAGATACACGCGTTGCCGAGTCCTGCTCGGCAGCGAGCACGGTCGCCGTAGATGCACGCGTCTCCTTCACTCGGTCCGTAAAGTCCCCCGAGTAGGTCTTGAGTGGGGAGGGTTCTGGGGGCGGCCTCTTCGCTAGAATTGGTGATGTGAGAGGGGCAACCTGCGCCAGACTTGGCGGGGGTGGCGGGGTCCTGGGTGCTTCGCTTGGAGTAAGCGGGGTGAGGTCGGGCGTATCGCCCGACTTCACCATTTCCATATCGCCGGCAAATGTACGGATATACTTCTCCGGCTCCTTCCCTCCCGAAGGGCTCTCTGCGGCGACGGCTTTCGTATCCATTACCCACTATAGTAACCCATCAAACGCGCGGCGCGCGGCGTTATGCTCTAGAAGTGATGGTGAACTTGCGCGGGTCGTCGCACATATCGGTAAAGGCGTGTGCCGCCTCCTTGAGTTTGCCCGAGGATGACTTACCGAAAGAAATTACTTCAACCTGGCACCCCTCGTTCATATCCAGATACTGAATGAGCGGGATGAAGTCGCCGTCGCCGGTCGCAAGCACGACGGTATCAAGCTTGGGCGCGAGCTTCACTGCATCAATTGCGAGACCGACATCCCAGTCAGCTTTCTTCGCACCGTCGGCAAAGACCTGTAGGTCTTTCACCTTGGTTTCAATGCCAATCTTGGTAAGCGCCTCAAAGAAATTCTTTTCTTCACCGCTGTCGGTGGAGATAACATAGGCGATAGCACGGACGAGCGAACGCCCACCGACCGCCTCTTCAAGGACTTTGGCGAAATTAACACGCGCTTTGTAGAGATGCTTTGCGCTGTGATAGAGATTTTGCGTGTCAATGAATACGCCGACACGCTGGGCTGGATGTTTGATAACTGCCATAATAAATAGTTAATAGTTTGTAGGGAGTAGTTTGTAGTAAAAAATCAACTCCCAAAGGTTACTAAAATGTCGCGGCGAAGCCGCTCCTCTCATACTACCACCTACGCACTACCCCCTATTCACTTCTTCAGACCGAGTTTCTTGATAACGGCGTTATAGCGGCGTTTATCATTTGTCTCGAGATAGCGCAGATGATTGTGGCGGTCGGCGACCATCTGGAGAAGACCGCGACGGGAATGGAAATCCTTCGGGTTCTTCTTGAGGTGTTTCGCGAGTTCGTCAATCTGCTTAGAGAGGAGCGCGACCTGCACATCCGGCGAGCCGGTGTCAGCATCGTGTCGAGCGGTGCTTTTCATCACCGCCATCTTTTTCTTAGTGGTAAGCATGAATCTTCGTATCCTACCACGCCTTGCCTAAATGCGCAAGTCTCGTGTAATCAGGACTTCGCACAATATTATCGCGGTATACTGATGGGTAATGAACGCGGAGGATGCCAAGCGGCAGTTTCTTGAATACATTGAGATAGAGCGCGGGCGCGCGGTGAAGACTATTGAGAATTATGACCGGTACCTTACTCGCTACTTCAAGCATATGAAGATTGCGGAGATTAGCGATATCAGTGAGCAGAGCGTCCGCGAGTTCCGTCTCTGGCTCAATCGTCAGCCGGGTACGGCAACCGATTCTATGAAGCGCCGCACCCAGAATTACTATATGATTGCGCTCCGCGCCTTCCTCAAGTTCCTCCGCAAACGCGACCTCAAGGCCCTCTCACCCGAGAAGATAGAGCTTGCGAAGCTCCCCGAGCGCCAGCTGGATCTCATCACCAGCGCCGAGCTGGAACGCCTCCTGAAGGCGCCGGGGGACGCCCTTCTGAAAGAGACCAGCGAACACAAACGCCTCGCGTATATGCGCGACCGCGCCATCCTTGAGCTCCTGTTCTCAACGGGACTACGCGTATCTGAACTCTGCTCGCTTAATTCAGACATTGACCTCACCCGCGATGAGCTCTCGGTGCGCGGCAAGGGCGAGAAGGTGCGGGTTGTCTTCCTCTCCCCCGCTGCCAAGATGGCGGTGCGCGAGTACCTCAAGGCGCGCAAGGATATGGAAGAGGCACTCTTTGTGGACGGCCGAGAGAACAAGCTCCACCGCATCACGCCGAGAGACATTCAGCGCCACCTGAAGACCTATGTCGCACGCGCAGGCATCACGAACGTCGTCACGCCGCACACGCTCCGCCACGCCTTCGCCACCGACCTCCTCTCCAATGGAGCTGACATCCGCTCGGTGCAACAGCTCCTCGGTCATGCGTCTATCAACACTACCCAGATTTATACCCACATCACCGACTCGCACCTCCGCGAGATTCATAAGAAGTTCCACGGCCAGAATCGTAATTAAATGAGGGCGGCGCTCGTTGCGAGCGCCGCGGGGTCATGAATCGTCCTGATATTAGTTGCTCTTTTTGTGGTTCTCGAGCTCTTCCTTGTTGAGGAGATACCAGATGAATTCTTTGGACACACCATTGCGACCGACAATGACATAGACTTCCTCGTCACCCCAGCTGGGATATTCCTGGTCTCTCTTCTCCAGCAGGTCAAGAACAGTCACTTGAAGGACATCCTTCCCTTCCACCTGAGCTCGTTCCCCTATCCAGTAATGATCTTCATGTTCGCACACGCCACATTCGGCGAAGTTCATTTCTTCCTTCCTCGCGGGGCGAGTCAGACGGTCAAGTGAAAGGGAAAAGAAACTTCCTAGGTCTACCCTCATGGCTTTAATCGTGATTGTAGGCATCTTTCCTCCCCGATGAAAGAAAAGCGTTGAGGTGCAATCTCTCGTGATACTATCATTTTCATGCGCATTGTCTCGTGGAATGTGAACGGACTGCGGTCGCTTGAGAAGAACGGCTATTGGGAGGCGTTTCTGAAGGGCGTTAAGCCCGATATCTTCTGCCTCCAA
>MFMD01000008.1 GCA_001781715.1 Candidatus Kaiserbacteria bacterium RIFCSPLOWO2_01_FULL_55_19
TTCGGCCCTCGAATCCATGTCGGGACGTACGACGTCCCGACATGAGAAAGGCATTACGCACGCGACGATGCTCGCCTTTCTCAATGCCGCGGAGCGCATCCGTTACGCGCCCATCCCCGCGCTCCCGCTAGAGCTCGCTGTCTTAGAACTCTTCCCCGACCAAGAGAAGTAGTGGTAGAGTTTCAGTACCTTGCCCGATCGTCTAATGGTAGGACAGCGGCCTTTGAAGCCGTTAATTGGGGTTCGAATCCCTGTCGGGCAGCAAAAGTGCGGAGCAGCTTTTGCTGCACACGATCAGGAATTCGAAAGCCAGAGGCGGACGCGCCGAGGCGGGGTAGCGCAAATTTCCAGCAGGAAAGTATGTGTGACCGAATCCCTGTCGGGCAGCAGTTATACAGAAATACAATTGAGGGTTAAACTAAGGCATGGCAGCTGATTACAATTCAAACTTGATAGTTGAGCTTTACTCCACTTCTGATGTCGGAAAGGCAACGCGTATTTGCGATGAAATGGTTTCCATAGGTGACCCAGTATTTCCTCGCCAGATATATGAAGCTTATAAGAAGTTTAAACATACCCACATTTCTCACTCCTTTGTCCTAGATCTGACTAATTTTAAGACCAGAGACGCTAATGAAATCTTGGAAGAAATAGCTCGGGAAACATTCAGGGGCGCTGATATCTCTATGATGTTAGACCATCTCATTGAAGTGGAATATTTCCACCCAGAGGTTGTGAGAAAGGTGAGGGGTCTCTTTGAAGAAGAAGTAGCATCTGGGGAAACTTATGATTACGATATAGATCGATATGTCACCTATCTTCAGAAAGCCGGGGAAGAAACAACCGTCCTAGAAAACCTCTTGAAGACTTGTTTTGAAGATGATCGTCAGTCCATTGGGGCTAGAAAGGTTGCCCTCAGGAAACTCTTAAGATTGAAACCCGGAGAGTACATTAAATTTTACTATGAAAACTACGAAACAATCGAGAGTAAGAAGATGGAAGTGATCCTTGTAGAAGAAATCTCAACTTGGCACGGAGGAATAGTCCCCTCCTTTCATAAGAAGATATTAGACATTGGCTCCGAAAGAGCAAAAGAGATACTAACGAAAGAACAAACGAAAAAGATTAAAGAAGAAAAAGACAAGGAAATAAAAGAGCAAAAAGTATTACACGCTGAATATGAAACATCTGATATTATAGCCGAGATTGCTGAATTAAGGTCGCGAATAAATAAAATTGCTATTTTTGATCAAAGATTCGGATTTCCAATCCTCACCTCTTCTGAAGAAATTTATCAACAAGGAAGACCAGCAAGAGATAAGGCTACCTTAAGAGGTTATTGCATGGTTCTTCGTTCATTGTTGGGCGGGTTTGACGAGAGAATAACTCAATATGAGATTTCTGAAGAAAAAGCAATAGTATTAATTCCTGACCTAAAAGATCCAAAAGGGAGCATAAACAAGTTCCATTTGTTCCTATTAGATAAAAACATCAAAGTAGACGACGGTTTATTTGGTCTTAGAAGTATAAATCGTATAATTACGAAGTTTGCTGCCCATACTGATGAAGAGACCAAGCCAGAACTGATTAAGTTGCTGGAAGCTGAAGATTTGCTTGATGTATATAAAGAGGATAATTGGTCAAAATTACATAGAGAAATCCTGCTGAGATATAAAACGGTTTTGGAACGTCTACTCACTGTTTTAATCACAAAGTCGCCGTAAGGGCAGAGAGGTAAAAGCACCGCGCTGTACCACACGGCCAACCCGTTAATTGCTACAATAAGCTTAATGAAAAAGATATTTCTATATCACCTCGGAGCTTTCTTAGGAGGAGCAGTACTGCTCGCAGGGTACTTCTTCTGGAAGGCATCCGCGCTTGAGGGAGCGGCAGGCCTTGCCGTTGTCGTGCTCGCGCCCATCGCGGTTGTCTATATCATCGCTTTCGGCATCTTCTGCGCTATCTCCTGCCTCATCTGGCTCACCCTTTCTTATTTCAGGTCCCGCGGGGAATCATAAAGAAAGACCGGCTCGTGCCGGTCTTTCTTTACCCCATTTGGGAGATTTATTGCGCGAAGCGCTTGGTGAACCAGCCGAAGATGCTGAAGGAGCTCTCGCGCGTCTGCACGAACGCCGCTGTCTTCGCCTGCAGATCCTCAAGCACTGCTATCTGTGCCGAGAGTTCCGCCTTATCGGCGTCAAGCACTGCATTACCGAGCAAGTTCTTGAGCTGCGTTATGTTGGCATTCGTGGTGACCATCTCGCTACGGAGCTGGCCGAGACTGCGGTAATCGCTGCCGAAGAGGACAGTGCGGAGCCATCCTCTGTCTTCTACATTCGCAATGGCCTTTGCCGAGGTGCTCGCCGAGTCCTGCTGGGACTGTGCTACGGCGCGCACCTGTGCGCCGATGCCTCCCTCGCGGTTAGCGACAGCGAGAAGCGACTGGACGAATGTCGCGACCGCGCTACGGTGTGCTTCGGCGGTCAGTTTGCCGTCAGAGTTTGCATTATCGCGAGCTGCTTGTGCCGCAGTGCTCGTCGCATTGCCGCGGTCGGGAACTCCAGCAGAAGTCACGCTCACTTCTGGCCGGACTCCAACAGCTGCGTTGGCATTCCGCGCATCGGCTGTACCAGTGCCTTGAGCCGATGCCAGAGGAACCACTCCTGCGCCAAGCAGAAGTGCAGTTGAAACGGCTGATATCAACTTCATTTTCATACCTGCTGTTTAATTAATGTATAACTACTGCGCGTACCCCACGATTATACCATTTTTAATGGCAAGGGGACTACTGATGTAGACGAGTATCACTCCATAGTTTTACACAACTGGATGTAGCGCTGTATCTTTTCAGTGCTACGCTATTTCATATGAACATGAACACCCAAACGGTGGTAGGGATAGTTATCGCAGTCATCGCGCTCGGGGGCGTGTGGTATCTCGCGTCAAACTCAACCGGAGGGAATACCGGAACAGTCGCGACGACTACGCCGTTTATCCCAACGGTGACAAATGCATCCAAACAGACAACACCAAAGCCGTCTACACCGGTGACGACGCAGCCGACCAAGACTACCGCACAGACCGTTGGTGTCGGTTCACTCTCGTATCTGCTCGGTCTTCGACAGTCGCTTGTCTGCTCGGTTAAGACCACGGCCGGCACCCTTCGTTCAGGAACGCTCTATGTCTCCGCGGGAATGGCACGCGCCAACCTCGTTGGCTCGTCGATGATACATGACGGTACCTATCTCTACGCGTGGATGACGGGTGCAACCACGGGGACCAAACTGCTCGCGGCCTCAAGCGTGAGCGGGAGCGCGATAGTGAGCAAGGGCGGAGTAGACCCCACCGCGAACCTCTCCTATGCCTGTAACCCGTGGACCGCAGATACAAGCATCTTCGTACCACCAACCTCCGTCTCGTTCTAGACTCTATAAAACGAATCTTGGTTTCGGGCGCGTTATACTGTGAGAATGAAGAAAGTGCACTGGGAGATAGTGGCGAGCATACTCTTCGTGTTCGGCAGTACCTATCTCGTCTACGGACAGCTAGAGAATATTTCTTCGTTCTGGGATGCACAGGCACTCTGGAGCTTGGCACTTATCGCGGGCTGGATGGTGGTCTCTGCGGGGTACTTCCATCAAGGGTGGATGGTCCACCAAGGGCACTCTGCCGCGAATGTCTCTGCTTTTTTGCCTTCAGTAGTCTTTCTAGTGCAGTGCATTCTGTTTGTGAAAGGAATCTATTTTAATGATTGGTCACTCATCCTCGGCGCGGTCATCGTGAACTCGGGCGTCGTCTTCAGCCTCTATCAGATTCTCCAGGCAAAGCGAAGAAGCGCTTGGCGCGCGTGAGATGCAGTATTTCGTCTATCTCCTTGAGTGCGAAGACAGCTCGCTCTACACAGGCATCACCACCGATGTTGACCGGAGATTCTTGGAACACAAGAACGGTACCGGAGGCCACTTCACGCGCGCCAAGGGCGCGCGGCGCATCGTCTATACCGAGCGACACCCCAGCCGGAGCTCGGCGCAGAAGCGCGAAGCAGAGATTAAGCGGATGACCCGCGAGAAGAAATTGGCGCTCATCTAGGATATGCGGGTTTAGCGCTTTTTGCCGGTGTCGGCTAGAATACTCTGGATGCGTACCAGAGGATGGATTATCGGAGCGGGTGTTACGGCGCTCGTGCTTGCCTATGTCGGTATGTACTCCGACCTTGTCGCGTCAGAGTATCGTTCGCTGACTGCCGGTGAATCCGAGCAGTTCATCCCCCTACCGGAACTCGACAAAGCCGACTATAACGCGCGGATGCTCGCGCTCGCACAGGTGAGCAGCACGACGCTCGTCGCCTCAACCGCAACAACCTCGGTGAGGGTTATCTCAACCACCACGCCATCTCTGTGGCCCGTGGGCACCACCTATCCGAGGGCTGGCGCTATTCTGCCGTTCAAGCGCATCGTTGCGTACTACGGGAACTTCTATTCCACAGGAATGGGTATTCTTGGCGAATATGCACCTGACCGAGTGCTAGCTCAGCTCGCGAGCACGACAGCGATGTGGACTGCAGCAGACCCCGCGACACCGGCAGTGCCCGCCATTCACTACATCGCTGTGGTGGCGCAAGCAACTGCCGGGAAGGAGGGGAAGTATATTCTCCGCATGCCGGACGACCAGATTGACAACGCCCTTGAGATGGCGGATACAATAGGCGGCATCGTATTCCTTGATGTGCAGGTTGGGAAGAGCACCCTAGAGTACGAGCTCCCCCAGCTTGAGAAATATCTGAAGATGCCGCAGGTACATCTTGCGGTTGACCCGGAGTTCTCAATGAAATTCGGCAACCGGCCCGGTACGGTTATCGGCACTTTTGACGCGGCCGACATTAACTACGCCGCCGAATACATCGCCGGGCTTGTCCGCGAGAACCACCTCCCGCCCAAGGTTCTTGTCGTCCACCGCTTCACCTACGATATGGTGACGAACTATAAAAAAATACAGCCATTGCCGGAGGTCCAGATAGTGATGGATATGGACGGCTTCGGCTCTAAAGCGAAGAAGTATGGAACCTACAACCGAGTCGTAGCTCCCGAACCGGTGCAATTCACAGGTATCAAACTCTTTTATAGAAATGATGTGAGGCCGCCCGCTGACGGCCTCCTCTCGCCTGCCGAGGTGTTGAAACTCATTCCCGCCCCGATTTATATTCAGTATCAGTGATTCGGCTATGAAACCCGCATCTAAATTGCTTCACGAAGTGGCGATAACGGCAATCGTCGTGAAGGACGGGAAATATCTCATCACGCGGCGCGCCCTCACCAAGAAGCGGTGGCCGGGTAAGTGGACCGTACCGGGAGGGAAGCTCGAGACGAGCGATTATGTCAATCTGCCGAAGGATACCGAAGGATGTTGGTACAACATACTGGAGCGAGTCGTGCGCCGCGAGGTGAAAGAAGAAGTGGGACTTGAAATCAAGAATATTGATTATGTTACTTCGCTCACGACGATAGATAACGAGGGCACACCAGTATTTATTATCTCCTGCGTGGCGGACTGGGAGAGAGGAGAGGTAGTTCTACAAGAAGATGAGACGGATAAGTCAGCGTGGGTTTCCATTAAAGAGGCAAAAGAGTATGACCTCATCGGGGGTATTTGGGAGGAACTTTTCATGGTCGACCAGCGCCGCAAAGGAGAGAAATCAGAATGGAAGAAGTCAAGTAGCCTGCCTTCTTAATCGTATGGTAGTATTTCTCGCATATGGAAACCAATGAAACAAACAGCAAATTTTTACCCATCGCCGTTGTAGCCGCAGGACTTCTTATCGCAGGCGCCGTTGTCTGGAATGGCTCGCGCCCAAACACGGGACCTGTGGGCGGAGCACCGACCCCAGGCGGTGCGGTCGCCGTTGATATTAACAATGTGAAGACCGACGGTCTTCCTTACATTGGTCAAGCGAATGCGCCCGTGACTGTCGCCGTCTGGAGTGACTTCCAGTGTCCGTTTTGTAAACGATTTGAGACGGAGACCCTACCGCTCATTATTAAGGACTATGTAACGGCAGGGAAGGTGAAAGTCGTCTTCCTTGACTTTGCGTTTCTCGGTCCCGATTCAACCACTGCGGGTGAATATAACCGGGCAATGTGGAAACTCTATCCGAATAAATATGAAGAGTGGCGCGCAGCAATGTATGAGGCGCAGGACGCCGAGCACACAGGATTCGGTAATGCCGCCTCCATTGACCAGTTGAATGCGACGATAGCGGGGATTGATGCGGCAAAAGTGGCTAATGATGTTAAGGCGAACGTGCGGACATATCAGGCACTGATGGATGCCGATAAGGCCGAGGCAGGGAAGGTGGGAATAAATGCGACCCCCTCGTTTGTCATCGGTACCCAGGTGATTGCGGGCGCGTACCCTTACACGAACTTCAAGGCGGCGATAGATGCGGCCTTACAATAAGTCACCCATAGGTGCGGTAGTATGCTCATATGAATATCATCGCAATCGCTCTTGCGGCTTCGGTTGCAACCTTCATCGGAGGACTGTTCGCACTCCGATTCCACGATAAACTCCACCTTATCCTCGGTTTCTCCGCAGGAGCGGTTGCCGGCGTTGCTCTCTTTGACCTCCTGCCTGAAGCGATGGAACTTGGGATTGGCTATCACTCCACCGAGACCATCTCGCTTTTTATTGCGCTTGGGTTTTTCGGCTACCTTATTCTTGACCGGCTCATTCTCCTCCACACGCACGAGGCGGATGACGAGGTGAATGTACCAAGAGGATTCTTCGGGGCACTCACACTCTCGGCGCACAGCTTCTTTGACGGCATTGCCATCGGTATCGGTTTCCAGGCCTCCATAGCAGTCGGTATCGTCGTTGCGGTCGCGGTACTCACCCATGATTTCTCGGACGGTATCAACACCGTGAATCTCATTCTCCGCAACGGGGGAAGCTGGAGGACAGCGTTCAAATGGCTCTTTATTGCCGCCGCGGCACCAGTGGCCGGGGCCGTATCCACGCTATTCTTCCATATTCCTGAACCAACCATCGGGCTTCTGCTCGCCGTCTTTGTCGGCACCTTCCTCTATCTCTCGGCGAGCGATCTCATCCCTGAGAGTCATCACCGCCACCCGCGCGCCCTTACAACGATAATGACGCTTCTCGGCGCGCTTCTCCTCTATGTCGTCATTCGTTTGGTATAATCGTTTGGTATAATTGCCGCTATGAAGAAAATACTTTCCCATTGGTTTGTCGCGACAATCGCAATACTCATCGCAGCGTACATCGCGCCGGGGGTGACGGTAACCCTTACCGGTGCGGTTATTGCGGCTGTCGTCCTCGGTGCGCTCAACCTCTTCATCCGCCCGATTATCTTCTTCTTCACGCTTCCGATAACTATCCTTACCCTCGGTCTCTTCTCGTTTGTCATTGACGCGCTTCTTGCGATTGCCGCGTCATACGTCGTGCCCGGCTTCCTCATCTCGGGATTTCTACCGGCGCTCTTCTTCGCCGTCGTCCTTGTGGTAGTTAACTGGGTCTTCCACTTCTGGACCTATTAAAATCGGCCAGTAAGTTGCCTTAGTGTGTGTAAGGTGGTATAACTTTCCCAGTTCATTCACAGAGAGGGGAGCATTATGAGCGAGACCTACACACCCTTGCCGATGGGCAAGTATGTAAAGTATGTGTTGCAGTGTCCACACTGCAGTAACGGCGGACCGCACTATCCAAGCGGGTCGGCTCTGAACGAGAAAGGGGAGAAAGTCCGACGGTGGAAGTGCTACAACACAAAATGCGACAAGTATTTCATCGCCGAACCGCTTCCGCCCAACCCATATCCCGATGTCGCGTAGCAAAATGCACCGCACTAAAGGCCACCCTTAAACAAGGTGGCCTGTTGTTTTTATCAGAGCGCGCGCTTGCCGCGCGTGAGATTGATGAAGATGGGAAGGAACGAGATTATGATAATAACGAGCGAAATCGGGAGGATGTAGCGTTCGCTGTCGGGAATGAGTGAGCCGAGGAAGTATCCGAGCGAGGTCATCCCCACGCCCCAGAGGACTCCGCCGAGGATATTGTACGAGAGGAATGTTTTATAGGTCATCGAGCCGATGCCGGCAAGGACGGGTGCGAGAGTGCGCACGATAGGCACGAAACGCGCGAGTATCACTGCCCGCCCGCCATAGGTCTGGTAGAAGCGCTCCGTCCGTCGCAGATATTCCTTCTTGAAGAAGAACGAATCCTCGCGCTGGAAGAAATTCATGCCAACATTGGCGCCGAACCAGTAGCCGACCGAATCTCCCACGATCGCCGCTATAACGACAATAAGAACCATCGGCCCGAAGGAGAGGAAGCCGCCGGCAGAGAGGAGTCCTGCCGCGAAGAGAAGCGAATCGCCGGGGAGAAAGATCCCGACCAGGAGTCCGGTCTCAGCGAATACGATAGTGGCGAGACCGAGATAGCTGCCAGTTTGCACCATGGCTATCGGGTCAAGATTTGCACATGCGGTAATGAAATCAAGCATTCTGGTGCAGTATACTGTAGAGAATGGAATCACAGCCACAGTTGTCCACTCCCGAAGAGGAGCTTGCATATTTGCGCGAGCAAGTAACGCGCAAGGAGGCGGAGCTCGCCGGAGTCGGGAAGGCGCCGGGGGAGGCCGAGCGTACGCATATCGTCTCGGAGCAGATTCTTGCGCATCGGGCCGCACCCGCGGAAATACTTGCGCCCGAGTATCGCGTGAATGAAGAGACGAAAAATACCGAAGCGGA
>MFMD01000009.1:0-452 GCA_001781715.1 Candidatus Kaiserbacteria bacterium RIFCSPLOWO2_01_FULL_55_19
GTCTTAACGGAGGTGACACAACCAACACAATCTACCAAGGAGCTTCGGGCGCACGCTTAAGATTAAGTTCAAACGGTGGAGTTATTTCCATAGGAACACTGACATCCTGTGGTGGCGTACAAACCAACGGAAGCGGTGACCTTTCATGCACATCTGATGAACGCTTGAAGGATATCCATGGCGAATTTACCCGTGGCCTCTTGGCAATAGAGAATATCACGCCAGAAACATATTCATGGAAACAGGATTCCAAACTTTACGATGGCGGTATCTTATACAGCGGGTTCGTCGCGCAAAATGTTGAAGGCGTTATACCGGAGGCGATAAGCACAAGCACCGATGGGTATAAACAACTCAATACTACGACAATTTTGGCGGCGGCAGTGAATGCAATAAAAGAACTTAACGCGCGGACGAAGTTTATCGCGAGCGCCGCGACATCCACGGTTCTG
>MFMD01000009.1:522-1256 GCA_001781715.1 Candidatus Kaiserbacteria bacterium RIFCSPLOWO2_01_FULL_55_19
GCGTTCGTGAACACCTCTACCCGAAGCGCGAAGACCGACATCACCTACCTCTCTGCAAGCTCCACCAAGGACACCCTCAACCAGCTGGTGAACCTCAAGGTCGCCACCTACCGCTACACGGTAGAAGACCAGAGTAATCCACTGCGCCTCGGCCTCATTACCGAAGACACAGAGACGATAGCCCCCGAGATACTCTCTCCAGACGGCAAGGGAGTAGACCTCTACAAGCTCGCGACTTTCACGCTTGCGGGCGTCCAGGCACTCGCCGCCCAGGTGGGTGAGCAGGAGACCCGCATCACCTCGCTAGAGGAGCGGATGACCGCACTTGAGAGCGGCGCTATCTCCACGGCCTCTGGTTCGCCGATTTCTCTTTCCACCTCCACTCTGTCCTCTGTCCTTGCTGACCTCGGCGTCCTTATCCAGAAGGGCATTGCGCAGTTCAACACGCTCGTCTTCCGTCAGCTGGTAGCCAGCTCGGACGCAGATGGTACCAGTAGTGCCGGCAGTGTGACGATACTCACCGGCAACACCATCGCGCAGGTGAACAACTCGCTTGTTTACCCAACCACCAAGGTCTTCGTCACCTTCAACTCGCAGATTAGCGGGAGCTGGTGGGTCTCTGACAAGACCACCGGTTCCTTCCGCGTCGTGCTCTCCGGAGCGCAGACAAGCGATGTCTCCTTTGACTACTTCCTCGTGCAGACGGTAGGTCAAATCGCAACCTCCACCCCGCT
>MFMD01000009.1:1292-1631 GCA_001781715.1 Candidatus Kaiserbacteria bacterium RIFCSPLOWO2_01_FULL_55_19
GACATCGCCGTCGGTGAGCCAGAGTAACGGGATGGACACCGTGCCGCCGGTGATTACCCTGCTTGGCGATAATCCGATACACCTCTCGGTCGGCGGAACCTTCATAGACCCGGGCGTCACTATCACCGACAACGCCGACGGCACTACTCCGTACACCACCTTCATCAACGGCATAGAGCAGGAAGTTTCAGCTGGAACCATTGATACCTCAAGCCCCACGACCTACATCGTGACCTACCGTGCGATGGATATCGCAGGGAACATCTCAACCGCAATCCGCTCCATCATTGTCGGCAATCCGGATGGAACCGTCTCTACTGATGGCGGTTCGACTGCCAC
>MFMD01000009.1:1745-1917 GCA_001781715.1 Candidatus Kaiserbacteria bacterium RIFCSPLOWO2_01_FULL_55_19
CGGTCTCTACACGCTCACCTACACGGCCACCGACACAGCAGGCAGCTCCGCCTCCGTTTCCCGCGTGGTCACCGTCGTGGCGCCGGCAGCTTCCTCGACAAGCTCGGAACAGGCTGGCACTGCCACGGACGAAACCGCGACTACAACGCCATGAAAAGACCTCTGACCAGCG
>MFMD01000009.1:1925-10063 GCA_001781715.1 Candidatus Kaiserbacteria bacterium RIFCSPLOWO2_01_FULL_55_19
CGCGCATTTTCTCCCGCCGAAGTCAAACTCCTCTATAATCTGGGGCGATAAGGACTCTACAACCTCGGCCGCTAACCTCCATTTTCCAACCACCGACCCCCAAGTCGGACATCCGATGTCCGACTTGGGGCTATTCTAAACTAAGGCTCTGACCAGCCATTTCAGGACTTGTAATGATAGTAATGATTTCCTTTTCATACTCTTGTCTCGTACCAAGAATTGGTGATAGAAATTCACGCGCCGTAATTGATGGGAAATTCTTGACCCCACTGTAGTCAAGGTGGCTACTCCATCGGTATGTATTTAGAGATTTAAATGCTTGGCGGACATCTTTAACACGGCCAATTCGCCACTCTGGATGCGTGATATCAAGAGCGTTGAGATGCACATAATAAGGTACATACAGAAAATGTGCATCGCGTTCTATATGAACTCTCTTGTATTTCCCTTGCCACAAAGCTCCAGAACGCGCATAGCGTTCGTTAAAATATTTTGTGTAACCCATACCCAATTTCTTCATAAAAAGCGCAATCCCATTTTCAACGACGGGAGAGAGAAGTAAGTGATAATGGTTCGACATAAGGCAAAATGCATGGATATTCACTAGCAACTTCCGGACATGAGTTCCAGATTGTCGTTCAGGAATCTTGAAATGAAGTACTGGTTGCTGGTCATTGAAAACGAATAAATCATGCAAAAAGCGTACACGGTCTTTATCGTCCAGCACCACATCGCGTTTATCCACGCCGCGATTCAATACATGATAAAACTCCATCTCTTAAGTATAACCCAAAGTCGGACATCGGATGTCCGACTTTGGGGATTAATGCAACTGCCTAAGACGACTCGGGCGGACAGCGCACAAATGAAGTATACCTCTGGTGGTATACTTTCGTTATTAATAATCTTTTAATTCCCTAATTCTTTTTATGGCTATGCGCGTTGCTATCAATGGGTTCGGGCGTATCGGGCGGGCGTTTGCACGTCGCGCCTACGGGCGCGACATTGAAATTGTCGCGGTGAACGATCTCGGCTCGCTTCCGAACCTCGCGTACCTGCTCAAGTACGACACGGTATACGGGCGCGCGCCGTTCTCTGTTGAGGCGAAAGATGGCGCGCTTGTGATTGACGGTAAGGCGGTTAAATTCTTTTCAGAGAAGGACCCAGGCGCCTTGCCGTGGAAGGATTTGGATATTGCCGTTGTCGTGGAGTCCACCGGATTCTTCACTGACTATGAGAAGGCGCAGGCGCACATCACCGCCGGCGCGCGGCGTGTGGTCATCACCGCACCTGTGAAGGAAGAGTCGGCACTTGGCGCAACGGTATTGATGGGACTCAACGAGGACCGCCTCACAACCTGTCAGATAACGAGCAACGCGTCCTGCACGACAAACTCCGCGAGCCCTGTTATCAGCATTTTGGACGAAGCCATTGGCATTGAGAAGGCGGTACTCTCCACAGCGCACGCATACACGGCGAGTCAGTCGCTCGTGGACAGCCCCGCAAAGAAGGATAAGAAGGAGGGGAGAGCCGCGGCGCAGAATATCGTGCCGACCTCAACCGGCGCGGCGATAGCGGTGGCGCAGGCGTACCCCTCTTTGATGGGGAAGTTTGACGGCATAGCGCTTCGTGTCCCCGTGGCCGTCGGCTCAATAGCGGATATTACCTTCATCGCAAAGCGCTCTACGACGGCTGACGAGGTGAATGCGGCCTTGCGCGTCGCCGCCGGCGCACCGCGCTGGGAGGGCATCTTCACTACGACCGATGAGGAGATCGTTTCAAGCGACATTGTTGGCGAGCCGTACGCTTCTATCGCAGACCTCGGTATGACGCGGGTTGTTGACGGTACGCTGGTGAAGGTGCTCGCCTGGTACGATAACGAAATGGGGTACACCGAATCGCTCGTTCGCCATGTACTCGCTGCCGGCAATGTCTAAACTCTATATCGCCGCCGACCACGCGGGGTTCGCGCTTAAGCACGCGCTCGTAGAGCATCTTGGGGTGCTCGGCTATGACATTGTTGATATGGGTCCCGCCACCTTTGACCCGGACGACGACTATCCAGATTTTGTCACGCCGCTTACGAAGCGCGTGGTAAGTGAACCCGAGGCGCGCGGCATCATTGTCGGCGGGAGCGGGCAGGGCGAAGCGATGTGCGCGAATCGCATAAAGGGCGTCCGCGCCGCCGTCTTTTATGGCGAAATGAAGGTGACTTCGGCGCTTGAGATTGAGGGCGGTAACTCCGAAGACGGATACGACCTCGTGCGGCTTGCGCGCAGGCACAATGATGCAAACGTGCTCGCCATCGGCGCGCGCTTCGTCTCGGGCAAGGAAGCCGAAGAAGCGGTGCATCTCTTCCTGGAAACGCCATTTTCTGACTCACCCCGCCACGCGCGCCGCCTCGCGAAGTTCTAGCTGTACTATATATGAGCATCGTCGTTCCGGCTGTGCTCCCGTCTTCTCTGAAGGACCTCAAGGAGAAGCTTGCCTTGTTCGCAACGCTCCCGATAGACCGCGTACAGATTGATGTGGTTGACGGGCGTTTTGCGAAGCCGGCATCGTGGCCTTACAATGCGCCGGACGAATGGCGGAAGGTCGTTGCGCAGGGCGAGCTACTGCCCGCGCCGGACCGCATCGCGTATGAGATTGACCTTATGTGCTACGACGCCGAGGATGCGGCGGAGGCGTGGCTTGCACTCGGCGCGACCCGGCTCACTTTCCACGCCGAGAGTACGACTGACCTCGCGCGTCTCCTCGCGTCGGCGCGCACGCGGTATGGCAGTATCGTCTCCTATGGCGCCGCGGTTAATATCGCGAGCAATCTCGCGCTTATTGAGACGAGCATGGGAGAGATTGATTATGTGCAGTGCATGGGCATCGCATCCATTGGAAAGCAGGGACAGCCCTTTGATACGCGTGTCTTTGAGAAGGTGATTATATTCCACCGGCATCACCCAAAGACACCGCTCCAGATAGACGGCGGCGTCTCGCTCAAGAATGCGCAGAAGCTGCTCGCGCACGGCGTCTCAAACCTCGTTGTCGGCTCGGGTATCCTGCGCGCGAAGGACCCCGCCGCCGAGATTGCGAAGTTTGAGGGGCTCCAGAGTTGGTTCGGGGTCTAGCCCCGCGCAGTACGGTATACTGAAACGATGGCGCTTACCGATGCCGAGAGCACGAAGTTGGAGAAACAAGCGGAGAAAATCCGTGAGACCATAATCACGATGCTGGTCAGTGCAGGGAGCGGGCACACCGCAGGTCCCTTGGGTATGGCGGATATCTTCACGGCATTTTATTTTCATATTCTCAAACACGATGCGAAGCATCCCGAGTGGAGTAAGCGCGACCGGCTTATCCTAAGCAACGGCCACATAGTTCCTGTGTGCTATGCGGCTATGGCCCACGCAGGATACTTCCCTATTGATGAATGCCGTACGCTGCGGAAGTTCGGCAGCCGGCTCCAAGGGCACCCAGAACGGCTGCTTCTGCCCGGACTTGAGACGACCTCGGGACCGCTCGGCGAAGGACTCTCGCAGGCGGCAGGCATGGCGTACGCCTTTCGTATGGATGGTATGAAGCAGCGCGTGTACTGTGTGATGAGCGACGGTGAGCAAGAGGAAGGGAATATCTGGGAAGCGGTGATGTTCGCGGGGAAGCATAAGCTCCACAATCTCACTGCGGTTATGGACCGCAATAATATCCAGATTGACGGTATGACCGAAGAGGTGATGCCGCTGGAACCGATTGCGGATAAGTATCGCGCATTCAACTGGCATGTGATTGAAGTGAACGGAAACGATATCCCTGCGTTTATCGCGGCGGTTGGAGAGGCGCAGGCGGTGCATGAGAAGCCGACGATTATCATCGCGCACACCATCCCCGGCAAGGGTGTGCCCGATATTGAGTTTGATTACCACTGGCACGGCAAACCGCCCACCAAGGAGGAGGGAAAGCGATTCCTCAAAGAAATCCGTACGATGCGAGGGAAAGTTCCACACGAATATGCTTAACAAGGATGCACATCTCTCCGTAAAGGTCTTTGCGGACGACATACCGGCCGCACCGACCCGCGATGGCTTCGGCACCGGCGCGGTTGAGGCGGGGAAAGCCGACCCGCGCGTCGTCGTGCTCTGCGCCGACCTCTCGGAGAGCACGCGCGCCGAGTGGTTTGAGAAAGAATTTCCCGAGCGATTCATTGAAATGGGCGTTGCGGAGCAGAATATGGCGACGGTCGCCTCCGGTATGGCGGCCGCGGGCAAGATTCCGTTTACCGCGAGCTACGCGGTGTTTAATCCGGGGAGGAATTATGAACAAATCCGCACTACGATTGCGATTAATCAGATGCCGGTGAAGATTTGCGGTATGCATGCGGGTGTCTCGGTCGGACCCGACGGGGCGACGCACCAGATGCTTGAAGATATCGGTATGATGCGGATGCTCCCGCATATGACGGTTATTGCGCCCGGCGACGCAGAAGAAGCGCGCAAGGCGGTTGTTGCGGCAGCTGCGACTACTACCCCGGTCTATTTGCGCTTTGGACGCACTGCCACACCCACCTTCACGACGCCCGCAACGCCGTTTCAAATCGGCAAGGCGCTCTTGCTGTGGGACTGCGAACACCCCCAGCTTGCCCTAATTTCAACCGGTTCGCTCTCATACCAGGCGCTCCAAGCGGCCCGCGCGCTCGCCGAAGACGGCGTGGACTCCGTCGTGCTCCATGTACCGACGATTAAACCGCTTGATACCGAGGCGGTACTCGCGGCGGCACGGCAAGCGGGTCGCGTCATTACGGTTGAGGAGCACCAAGCGGCAGGAGGATTTGGAAGCGCGGTGACAGAATTTCTTGCCGAGCATCATCCGGTGCCGGTCAAAATACTGGGTGTTCGTGACCAATTCGGGCAATCGGGCATTCCCGAAGAACTGCTTGCACACTATGGACTGGATGCACGCTCTATTGAAGCGGCCGCCCGAGCGTTTATCACGAAAAATATATGAAAGGGAGAAGTCAAGTAAATATCTATTTCTCCATGCTGATTATTACTATTTTCGCCTCGCTTGCGACCATCGCTATTGTTGAAGTTGCGACGACCAACATTATCGCCGCGGCAACAAGCGGAAACGAAGCGACCTATGCGGCGCTTCGGGAATCAATCTTGGAAAGTCGTTTATAAACTTTCGTTAGAATGGTTCTACACGATAACTAGCAGGGGCGGTTGCGAGATATTGCTCAAGCGCCGCGCGCGTAAGCAATCCTTTCTGGGCTCCAATTTCTTGCACCACAGCCATAGCATTTATTGGACCCCAGAGAAGCGCTTCCTTCAGCGGTTTCCCGAGGATGAGTGCGGCGGCGACCGTTGATGAAAACGCATCTCCGGCGCCAGTTCGCTCAATGGGGGGTCTTTGGTCTGGATACATAGGAACTCTGAGCATCTCGGTCCCGTCGTAGGCGTATGCGCCGCGGGGACCATCGGTGACAACGACCACCTCCGGACCGAGCGCGCGCAGTTTCGTCAAGAGCTCTTTTATATCGGTCCCCGCGGGGAGCGCGAGTATCCGCCCTGCCTCGTCTTTATTGCAGAAGAATAATGCGCTCCGCGCATAGAGTCCCTTTAATGCCTCAACGCCGAGTTTTATCTGGAATGTCCCCGGTTGGAACGCAAGTTTCGTCTCCGGGTGGAGGGAGAGGTACTTTCCTATTTCTTCGTGATAGGAGAGGGAATGGTCAGCAAGAGAACTCAGATACATCCAACGCGCGCCCGGGATTTTCGGCGAGAAATGATACGGGTACTCCTCATGCTTCACCAAAATCGTGCGGTCGTCTTTGTACCAGAGTGCGAAATGATAATTGCTCCTCATGCCCTTGTGGACGGAAAGGTAGTCGGTGGCAACGCCCTCCTCGGTTAGCCGTGCGCGATTTGCCTCGCCGACTGCATCATCCCCGATATCGCTCACGAGTGCCGCCCTCACACCGAGCCGAGCAGCTGCCACGGCCGCATTTGCGGCGTTACCGACTGCGCTCACCACTTCGGCAGATTCGTAGGGGATTTTATCGCCGAAACGCATTGAAATTGTGCAATTCTCATTATTGATAGCACAATGCACCTCGGCATCTTTCAGTTTAATAAACGGTTCGGTAACGATATCGCCCACCGCGATGAGGTCCATATAACCGGCAGTGTACCACGCGCGCAGGCGCGATTTTCCACTCGCTCGGGGCACGGCAGCCACTCGTAGGAAAATCGCGCCTGCGCGCGTGTTAACATCATCGTATGATTGATCTTGTTGCGACTGCCCGAGCGCTGTTCGCGCACGGAAAGGGAATCCTTGCGGCGGACGAAAGCGTTCACACCGCGACCGAACGCCTCGCATCCCACGGCATCCCTACGGGTGAGGAGATGCGCCGGCAATTCCGCGACCTCCTCCTGAACGCCGAAGGCGTGGAGCAGTATCTCTCGGGCGTGATTCTCTTCTCCGAAACGCTCGCGCAAAAGGGGAATGATAAGAACCTGTTTCCCTTATCGCTTGCCGCGCGCAATATCATGCCGGGTATAAAAGTGGACCTCGGCGCCGATCCGATGAGCGAGAGTCCAGACGAGTTTATTACGCAGGGGCTGCTTGACCTCCCCGAGCGTCTCGCCGTGTACAAGAAGCAGGGAGCTCTCTTCACGAAGTGGCGCGCTGTGATTCGTATTGAGGGCGACACACTGCCAACGCCTACCGCAATCCACGAAAATGCCAAACGCCTTGCAAGTTATGCGAAGGAAGTACAGACAGCAGGTCTTGTGCCGATTATAGAACCGGAGGTGCTCCTTCTGGGGAAGCATAGCCGTGCAGAGGCGCGCGCGGTGATAACCAGAACGCTCGGGACCGTGTTCTCGGTGCTTGAGGAACACTCTGTTGACCGCGCGAGCGTCGTTCTGAAAACGGCAATGGCTCTTTCAGGGAGCGAAAGCGGGAAGAAAGACACTCCCGAAGAGGTGGCGGAGGATACACTCGCCGCACTCGCGGAGAGCGTGCCGCGGCAAGTGGCGGGTATTGCCTTCCTCTCCGGCGGACAGACGGCCGACCAGGCGACTGACAATCTCGCCGCGATAATACGGCGCGCAAAGGATGTTTCAGCCCCGTGGCCGCTCACCTTCTCATTCGCGCGGGCGCTTCAGGACGAGGCGCTCTTCGTGTGGAAGGGGAAGGAAGAGAATGTGGCGGCCGCCCGCGCCGTTTTCCTCGCCCGTCTCGCCGCAGTCTCCTCCTCCCTCAATTAGTATGTCGGGACGTACTACGTCCCGACACGGTTTGTGCCTAATATTCAAGTGATTTTGGAGATATATCTTCCATTGCTCTATCCATGAGATATTCTTTAAGGGTAGAAACATACTCCCCGCCAAGGGACCGATCAAAAAGCGTTTTAGTAAGAATTGACGGGAAATTCGCCGTACCACTGTAATCGAGATAACTGCTCCAGCGATAATTTTTTAGATATTCAAGCACTTTAGCAATCTCTGGGATAGTACCCTTATCGCGCTCGCGCCATTTTTTCACCCCTGACAGATAATCAAGAGGGTTCAAGTGGAGATAATGGAGGATATACAGAAAATGTTCTCGGCGTTCTACAAGAATCTTCTTGGTGCGTCCCTGAAATAGAGTGCCTTGGCGCCTGTGTCGTTCATTGAAGTATCTCGCATAGCCGCTGAGTTTACGCAGAAAAAGTGTTATACCGCCCTCGGCGCGTTCCGAAAGTAATAAGTGATAATGATTCTTCATCAGCGTCCACCCATGGATATCCACTATCCGTTTCCGATGTCGGGACGTCGTACGTCCCGACATTTCCGGAATCGCAACACCGAGGAATTCTGATGCTGGGGAGGTATCGTTAAATTCATAGAGGTCATGCACGAAGCGCGCATAATCTTGTGCGTCTAGGAATATAGTGCGCCCATCAACACCCTTGTTGATTACATGGTACAGCTCCATATTTTCGTAGTATAACCCATGTCGGGACGTCGTACGTCCCGACATGGGGAAAGTTGCGTAAATGTCGGAGATACTGCATACTCGAGCGATATGCTTACGCTCATGGTGGAAAAGCGCACTGATACCAGCGCGACTGCAACGGCGCTTCGCCACGCGGGTTCTATTCCTGC
>MFMD01000010.1:0-8142 GCA_001781715.1 Candidatus Kaiserbacteria bacterium RIFCSPLOWO2_01_FULL_55_19
AGAAGGAGTTTGCGGACACGCCGAAGCTCTTCTCCCACAATGCGGATGTTGACCGTATTAACGCGGGCGAGCTCGCGAAACTCCCCGGCAAGGTGATGAAATTTCGTATGAGTGCGAAAGGTAAGGACTCGCTTGTTGAGGGGCTTAAGCGCGGGTGTCTCTCGCCCGAGATGCTCGAGCTGAAGGAGGGTGCGGCAGTCATGTTCACCAAGAACTCGCCGCAGGGGAAGTTCGTGAACGGCACACTCGGGATAGTGGTCAATTTTGATTCAGACGGGATGCCGATAGTAAAGACGAAAGACGGCCTGCGGGTCGCGACCGAGCCGATGGAGTGGCAGGTGCAAGTGGAAGGGAAGGTGAAGGCAAGTGTCTCGCAGATACCGCTGCGACTCGCGTATGCGATGACCGTGCACAAGAGCCAGGGGATGAGCATGGACGCGGCGATTATGGACCTCTCCAAAGCGTTTGAATATGGGCAAGGGTATGTCGCGCTCTCGCGAGTGCGACGACTAAGCGGAGTGTACCTTACCGGTTTGAATCAGCGCGCGCTTGAGGTGCACCCGGAGATTCTGGAGAAAGACAAGGATTTTCGCGCCGCCTCTCTTGCGGCACGGGATGCGTTTGCGGAGATGCCCGAGGGCGAAATAATCGGGATGCAGAAGAAATTTGTCAAAGCGATGGGCGGTGCGTGGATGGAAGGAGAAAGTCAAAAGTGGAAGGTCAAAAGTAGAAAGAAAAATGAAGGGGCGGGATTGCCGGGGAGGCTCGCCGAGACACTCCAAACAGTGCGGGACGCGAAGAATCTGAAAGAGGCAGTGAAGACGCGCGGACTCGTCGCCTCAACTATCGTGCACCACCTGGAAGAGCTTGCTGAAGTAGGGAAGCTCGTGCGCGCCGATTTCGCGCATCTCGTGCCGATTGATATCGTAGACGAGATACACGAAACGCTCGCTGCCGTGAACAGCGATAAGCTTTCGCCTATCTTCCACGCACTTGGTGGCCGCTATTCGTTTGAGACCATCCGTCTCGTGCGGCTTATGCGGCGCTAAGAATCGTCTTAATGGTGCGAAGCGTATCAGCCGGGTCAGTCACCGTACAGGTAGCAGCCCGTGTCTTATACACCGCCTCGTCATTGCCGCCGCTTTCAAGCTCGTCGCCGATGTAGAGCGCCTCGGATTCCTGCACATTCGTGCGCTCACAGAGTTTTCGGATGCCATACGCCTTATCAACTCCGCGCTTGGTAACATCAATGCTCGTCGCGCCACCGATGCCGACCGAGAACACAGGCAACCGCACTGCGATATTCTCCTGGAGCGCATGACGCTTCGTATGCTTGGGGTCCCACGCTTTCTTCAGGGGTAAGGGTGCCTGCTGTCCGAGGGCGGAGAGGGTCACCTGGCCGCCGCGATACTCAATGCGTTCTCCGTATGCGTTCTCCGAGAAATCAATGATACCGGTCTCTTCTGCCGCCGCGCGCATCGCCGTCTCAATGGTATCTTTCTCCTTTTCTGACAGGCGTTCTTCGTATATCTTCTTCCAAGCATCATTTCGGAATTCATAGAGCGCGCTACCTGAGGTCGGCAGGAGATAAAGATGGGCGAGCTTCGTATCCACGGGAAGCTGCGAGACAACCTGCTTCAAGAACTGCGAGAGCGCCCCGCCCGAAATGATACCGACCCTGGTCACGACAAGGAGTTTTGAGAGATAGAGCGCCATCTCGTGGGTAAGCGGCTGTTTGCTCTCTGCGAGCGTGCCGTCAAGGTCAAAGATAATCAATTTCTTCATCATGAAAGTGCGTCAAGCATATGCGCGAGCGACGCGGTCGCGACGCCGATAACCTTGTCGGCCGCACCGTAGTAGAGGAAGAGTGTATCGCCCCGGATGACAGCACCGCACGAGAAGACGACATTGGCGACCTCGCCCTCCTTCTCATACTGCTCGAGCGGCTCAAAGACCGGGTCGGCCGCGCGCGCGATGACCGACGTACCAGAGGAATCAAGGAGCGCGGCGCCGAGACGGTAGGTCGCGTGTCGCGAGACCCCGTGATAAATCATCAGCCATTTGTCGCCAACCTTGATAGGTGGCGCTGCGCTCCCGACCTTCTCGCTGTCCCACATCCCTCGCCGGGGACCTATAACCTCAATACAGCGGCTCACCCGCTTGCCCGAAGAGAGGTCGGGAAGAATATCGGCGCAGATTTGGCTGTTCACGCGGTGATAGAGCAGATAGTTCCCCTCAACTTTCTCGGGCAGAAGGGCGAGGTCCTTATCGTCCACATTGTCAGGGGTAAGAAGAAAGGGCATAGTCCATTTTTCAAATCGCCGTGCGAGGAAATCGTCAACGCGTATGGAAGAGATTGCGCCCGCGGGCGCGTGGACGCCATCATAAGCCGTGTAGGTGAGGTGGAGCATATCGCCAATGCGCACGATGCGCGGGTCTTCACAGCCGGAGTTGCCGGTGGAGCTCCCCTTCTTCTGTTCAAAGTCAGCGCGCGGGACATAGATAGGATCGGGTAAGCGCTCGTCAATCGTGACGCCGTCGCGAGAGACGGCGAGTCCGATGGTTGAGGTATTCGCCGCATCCATCGCGCGGTACAGGATATAGACCGAACCATTGAGGTCAATGGCGGCGGGGTTGAAGACACTGCGGCTCTCGAAGCCGTCGCCCCTCGGAGCGAGGATGGGGTTCTCCTTCGCGCGATTGAAGGTGCGTGCCGGCTGCTTCGGGTCAAGTGCGCGCATAAGGTCGTGGAGCTTCACGCTTGCCTTCGCGCAGACGGTGTCGGCCGCGCCGTACCAGAGGTCAAGCTGTCCACCGTCGCCGATGGTCGCGGAAGTGGGGAAGACGATATTAGGCGCGATGCCGTATTCCTCATAAATCTCCTCGGGGACCATAATGGACTCGGTGCGACTGATAATTTTTGAGGGGTCATCGCGGTCAAGCAGAGCGGCTTCAATTGAGAACACACGGTCGTGCTGGTTGAAGTAATTCTCAATATACGCATAGAAAATGAGCCAGCCGTGCTGGGTCAGTATCGGCACACTCCCGACCTCCACCTGGTCATTTTCACTGCGCTTTAATTTGAGCGCGTGCGACTTCCAGTCCGCATACCATTTCTCCCAGAACACAGGCGACCAGAAGTCCTCAACGGTGTCCGCGTAGACAAGACACATCTCTGTCGGCGGCTCGTCGGTGTGCACCGAGAGCATCGCCGCGACTTTCCCGCCAACTCGGTCGGGGAAGAGTGCAAACGCCTTTGCGTTAAAAGGAGTGACAAGGTGCCGCTCGGTGAAATTCTTCCCATCCTTCGCTACGGCGATACCGACCTTGATATTGTCTTTGCTGAAGGGGTAGCCGCCAAGCGCCGTGTAGGAGAGATAGGTCACACCCTCAAAGACGGTTGCGCGCGGGTCTTCGCAGCCGAACGCCTCCCACTCTTCTTGGGGCATGAGCACTTGGCGGCGATTGCCAAAGTGCACCCCGTCTTCAGAAAAGGCCTCGCCGATTGTTGATTGGCCTGCATACGGTGAGACCAGCGCCGCCGGGCTCGCGAGCGCGCGATAGTAGAGACGCCACCCACTGCTCTCGCGGATGACCGAGGGGTTAAAGGTCGCGAGCGTCTCCCACGGGTGCTCGTGGCGAGGCGAGAGAATCGGATTATGGGGTTCTCGGCGAATGACAAACATAGGTTATATCGTTTGTGCGGGGGCGCTCGTTGCGAGCGACGGCTGGCTGCCCTTGACGAGTGCATCAAGAAAGTTGTCCAACTTTGTCGTTGCGACAGCGATGACCTTATCAGCACCGCCGTAATAGACGAAGAGTGTTCCGTCGCGGACGACCGCACCGCAGGCGTAGACGATGCCGGGCTTCCCGTGATTCTCATATGTCTCGTCGGGAGAGAGAATCGGGGAGGAAGAACGGTAGAGCACCCTCGTCGGGTCGGCGAGGTCAAGGAGCATCGCGCCGAGCTTGTAACGGCCCGGGTCGCGCTCGTCTATCGCGTGGTAGAGGAGGAGCCAGCCCCGAGATGTCTTCACAGGCGGCGGACCCGCGCCGCGGATGAAGCTGTCCCAGCCAGCATCGCGAGCCGGGAGAGCATCTCGTGGGCCAGCCCAACTCTCGATAAAGGGTTCGGCGGTGCCGATATCCTCCACGGCATCGCGGTACGCGACATCTACTTTCGGTACGATGCTGTGGAGGATGGCGTACTTGCCGTCAATCTTTTCAGGAAAGAGGACCCAATTTTTGTGAATTTGTTGCGGCGGCGAGAGAATATGCGGTCCGTCCCATTTCCAGAATTGTCCCGAGAGAAAGTCCTCTTCGCTGATTGAGATTGATGCAACGCGGATGTAATCCCAGCCGTCAAACATATTGAAGGTGATATAGACGCGCCCCTCAATAACCACCATACGCGGGTCCTCACAGCCGCCCCAGCTGCCACCTGAAGCATAGAGGATAGGCGAGTATCGCTTCGCATGTCCAGGGAGATTGCGTGGTTTCTGGGCGACATAGACGGGATAGGGCAGGCGTTTATCAAAGAGAATGCCATCGGGACTGCTCGCGTAGCCAAGCCGTGAGACGCCGTCTGTGCCGATTGCGCGATAGATGAGGTGTATGCGGCCGCCCAGTTCTGCGGCCGCCGGATTCATCACCGCCTCTGCCGTCCACGGGTTCGTCCCCGGCGAGAGAATCGGGTTGTGCAGGGACTTCATCAGCTCAAGAAGCTTCGGATGTACAAGCGCCGCAAGCCGCGCCCGCACAACATCGGAGAGGAGTGCGCCAAGAAGCGCTCCGACGACGAAGAAGGAAAAGAGCAATGCTATAAGGTTCACCCAAAAATAGAAATCCATGGAGCTATATCCTCTTTAGAATAGCACTCGCGCGGCGTGCCCGAGAGTGGTATATTTCCCGTATGTTAGTAAATGTCTGCATCGCGAAGCTGCACCGAGCCACCGTCACCGACGCCGACCTTGCGTATGTCGGCTCTATCACCATTGACGAGGTATTGCTTCGCGCCGCCGGACTTGTCTCGGGGCAAATGGTCACGGTTAATAACGCGTCAAATGCCGCCTCGTGGCGCACCTATATCCTGAAGGGGAAGAAGGGCAAGTGTGAGATTGTCCTCAACGGTCCGCCCGCCCGCCTCTTCCAGAAGGGCGATATCGTCATCATCCTCGGTGAAGCGTGGGTCACGCCTGCGGAGGCCGCGAAGATGAGTCCGACCGTCGTCTTTGTGGACGGGAAGAACAAAATTATCAAGGTCAAGAAGGGTTGGCGTCCGTCGTAATTTAGCGGTATCGTGTGACTAGAAGCCCTTTGTAACAGAGGGCATTTTGCTTTCCCGACTCCCGTCCACTTCCTGAAAGGGGAACAGAAATGGTACACACAGAGAGCGATATCCTCCTCAACCCAGTCGTGCAGGCCCTCAACCCGTATGAACACAATTTCATTGCAGTGCGCTGGCTCTCTTCCCGACTCAATCCGTACAAGAACTCGCACAACATCGAGATCGGCGCCGCGATTGCCTTCATGGGCCTCCCGCACATCAAGGCGGTTGCCGTCTTCGGGATGATGATGGAGGATTACCGAAGCGGCTTGTACGAAGGAATCAACACGCTCGTGGTGCCCTCCAGCGGCAACACTGGGCATGGTGCCGCACTTCTCGCACGGGCATTTGGCATCCCGCATGTGAGGGTGATCATGTCCAGCGATACGCCGGAAGCCAAGCAAAGCATCATAAAAATGCTCCCATGGGCCAGCGTCATCACTCCGGACGCGACGCAAAGTGTGGAGTCTCGTGCTCTTGAAGAAGCCACCAACAGACCCGGGAACTACTTGCTGGACCAGTACAAGCATCGTGCAAATGCGCGCATTCACGCAGAATGCACGGGCCCGAAGCTTTTACACGCCGCGGGTGGCTCTCTCGGATTGGTTGCAGTCGCAATGGGTTCGGGAGGAACTGTTACCGGAGTATCGGTGTATTTGAAGAGAATTGACCCTGATGTCATCATGCTTGGTGTCCGGCCCAAGCAAGGGGAACGGGTCCCCGGTGTGCGCGACGCGAAGCAGATGGAGGAGGTGGTCACGCTGCCGTATAAATCGGCTGTGGACGCGATTGCCGAAGTCGGACGCAAGGAGTCGTTTCTCAAGACGCGCGCGCTCTTGAGTGAAATACAGCCCCAGCCGGGACCCTCTTCGGGGCTCGCGTATGTTGGGTTGTTGCAATACCTTGCACAATCGCCCGATGTACTTGAGCTCCTTCGGGGGAAGAGCGCGGTATTCGTTTGTTCTGATGATGGACGCTTCTATCCGGCGCCCACGGCGGCGGAACTCGATCCCGACGAGTGAATCCGCAATCCCTCGGCAATACCACCGGCTGCGCGTAGCGCAGCCGGTTTTTCTTTGCGTGGTATCATCTCGGTATGAAAACGAACGCGCTCTATCTGCGCTCAATCATCTTTGGTATCAACGACAGTCTCGTTTCTACAGTGGGATTCCTCGCTGGTGTGAGCGTCGCCGGCGTTCCAACAAAGACCATCATCCTCACGGGTATTATTTATACGCTGGTTGAATCATTTTCAATGGCGATGGGGGACTTCCTTTCTGAAGAGTCGGCAGAAGAATACATAAGCCACTCCAATGTAAAAGACCGCCCCTCAATCATCTCGGCGCTGTTTATGTTTATCTCCTGCGTCCTCGCATCCCTCATTCCGCTCACGCCGTATATCCTGTTCTCGGCAGGCACCGCGCTCCCCGTATCAATCGGCTTGTCAGTCTCTGCCCTCTTTATTGTCGGTATGATTAGCGCGCGCTTCTCGCGGCTCCCCGTGCTCTGGCGGGGTGTGAGGATGGCGCTACTCGGCGGTGCGACGATAGTTCTGGGCGTTGCTATCGGCATCTTTATGCCCGTTGCATAACGAGACACGGACGAAACCGGTATGACTCTCGACACCCAGCTCTTCTACCTCCTCAATGGTGTAGTAGGACAGTCCGCGATACTCGACGGGGTTATTGTATTCATTGCTTCATACCTCCCGTATCTTGTGGTCGCCGCCTTCATCGTCTTCGTGGCTTTCTCGAAGTATTCACGGCAGGGAAAGTTGGAACTGCTTCTTGTCGCTGGTGCGGCAAGCGTCATCGCGCGTCTCGGATTTACCGAGCTCATTCGCTTTTTCTATCATCATCCGCGACCGTTTACCGCACTCCCCGATGTGCACCAGCTCTTCACCGATAGCGCGTGGTCCTTTCC
Organism: Candidatus Kaiserbacteria bacterium RIFCSPLOWO2_01_FULL_55_19; assembly: GCA_001781715.1. GTDB lineage: Bacteria > Patescibacteriota > Minisyncoccia > Phycocordibacterales > Phycocordibacteraceae > C7867-001. Next base: position 7,250 of record MFMD01000010.1, read on the forward strand.
TTCGGGGCACGCGATGTTCTTCTTCGCGATGGCCACTGCTATCTATCTCTACAATAAGAAGTGGGGGATTGGTTTCTTACTCGCCGCCGCACTCATCACGGTAGGGAGGGTGATTGCCGGAGTCCATTACCCGTCAGATATTGTCGGCGGGGCGATTATCGGAGCCCTTATTGCCTCTATCACCGTCTATTTCGCACGCAAACTGCTCGCCGAAAAGGCGCATCAGACCTATTGACAACAGATTGTCAATGTGTTAGTATCTAGATAACGAGGTAGCTTCTCGCTATTTCGATAACCACATACCAATGACCCTATTAGGAGCCCTTATGGGCTTTTTGCTTTTATCGGGGAGCGCGCATGCGTCCCCCGCATCAAAAAACGAAACGCCACCGAGCTATGTGGTGACCCTCACTGCATATAATGCCGTCCCCGGGCAGACCGACGACACCCCCTTTGAGACCGCGAGCGGCGCGTACTCCAATCCAGAGGTTGTCGCCGCACGTTCTCGGGACCTCGCTCGTGAACTGCCGTTCGGCACCATCATCGAGTTCTCTGCACCAACCACGGCGCAGGGCACCTGCGGGTACAGCGTTGTCGCTCCCTCCATTGGCTACCGCGTTATTGAAGACACGATGAATGCTCGCTACACCAGCCGTATTGATGTGCTCCTCCATACAAAGGCGGACTACACAACGATGGATAAGGGGATGAAGAACGCCGCACAAGTGCTTGGCATCTGCACGGATGTCGTAATCCGCATCGTGGGGTTCGTTGACAGCAACAACATCCCCAAGACGCAAGCCGCGCTCGCGGCACTTGTTACCGGTGGCCGTGAGCTCACGCTCAAATAATATATAGTCCGTACGCAAAAGACGCGGCGCCCGAGAGGGCGC
>MFMD01000010.1:8270-13037 GCA_001781715.1 Candidatus Kaiserbacteria bacterium RIFCSPLOWO2_01_FULL_55_19
AGAAAAGGGGCGATACGCATCTGTCGCCGCGCCGTGTCCTCTTGGAAGGAAAGGCACACTGTATTGAGGGAGCAATGCTTGCGGCGCTTGCGCTCTGGATAGCTGGCGAGCGGCCGCTCATTATGAACTTGTCGGCGCGTATGAGGCGCGGAGATGTTGACCATGTGGTGACGCTCTATAAGCGCGGCGGCCGCTACGGCGCGGTGAGCAAGACGAACCACGCAGTTATCCGCTTCCGCGATCCGGTTTACCGTACGCCGCGCGAGCTCGCCCTCTCGTATTTCCATGAGTGGTCGCTCCCCTCGGGCGAGAAGACGCTTGAGTGCTACAGCAAGCCGCTTGATATGCGGCACTTCGGCACGGAGTGGATTACGGCAGGGAACAACCTGTGGGAAGTTGCTGATGCGCTTGGCGAACGGAAGCATTACTTCCTCGTACCGAAAGGGAATTGGCGCTTCGTGCGCAAGGCCGACGCGATGGAGCGCAAAGCCGGCCGACTTGTCGAGTGGAAAGAGTCCGACCCGCGGACCTAAGACGTCGTTTGTTATTCTACAGTTACAGATTTCGCCAGATTGCGCGGTTTGTCTATCGGCAAACCGCGTTCGCGAGCGACATAATACGCAAAGAGTTGAAGCGGAATGGTCGTGAGGATAGGCAAGAGTGCTTCATGAGTCTTAGGAACGAAAATAACATCGTCAGCAATGCGGCGAATAGCATTGTTTCCATCCGTTGTTACCGCGATGACTTTGCCCCCTCGTGCCCGTATTTCTTCAATATTTGAACACATCTTTTCATAGAGCGAATCTCTCGGCGCAAGCGCTACGGTCGGGAAGGACTCATCAATAAGCGCCAGAGGGCCATGTTTCATTTCACCCGCTCCGTATCCTTCTGCGTGTATATAGGAAATCTCTTTGAGTTTGAGCGCTCCTTCGTAGGCGACGGGGCATTGATATTTCCGCCCAATGTAGAGGACATTTTCCACATTGCTATATTTCCTCGCGATTTTCTCTATTGCCTTTCGCCCTGCAAGTATAGTGCGTACTTGTTCAGGAAGTTTGAGAAGTGCTTTCGCAAGTTTCTTTCCTTCCGCCGTTGATAATGTGCGCATGCGTCCGAGGAATAGTGCAACGAGGATTAGGACAACCAGTTGCGAAACAAAGGCCTTTGTGGATGCGACTCCTATTTCGGGTCCCGCATGATTATAGATACCCGCATCGGTCTCGCGCGCAATCGTTGACCCAACAACATTCACTATGCCAAGAGTGAGCATCCCCTGTTTCTTTGCGAGCCGGATAGCTTCAAGAGTGTCCGCGGTCTCTCCCGACTGTGACACCGCGAGCAAGACCGTATGCTTCGGATCGGCGGTGAATGGACGATACCGCAATTCAGATGCTATCTCGATTTCAACAGGAATGCCTGCAAATTCCTCAATCAGATGCTTGCCGACGAATCCTGCATAGTACGCACTCCCACAGCCAGTAATGATGATTCTCCGAACATCCTTGAACCGCTTGGCAACATCGCGCAAACCACCCAGTACGGCATCTCCATCCTTCGTCGCTACTCTGCCACGAAGCGTGTCCTGTATGACTTCTGGAATTTCCATGATTTCTTTCAACATAAAGTGTTCAAAACTATGTTTCTGTGCCGCTTCAGTGCTCCACTCCAGCGTTTCAATAGTCTTCTCAATCGGTTGGCGCGACATATCGCGCACGACGTATCCTTCTTTTGTGAGAATGGCGAGCTCGCCGTCTTCAAGGTAGATGACATTACGGGTGCGAGAAAGTAGGGGTGTCGCATCCGAAGCGATATAATACTCATCGGTACCAACGCCAAACATCAGAGGGCTGCCGAGTCGTGCGATAACTATCTTGCTTGGTTCGCGGTTGGACATGACCGCAAGACCATACGTGCCGCGAATCTTTTTCAATGCCTTCTCAACCGCATCCTCAAGCAAATCACCTCTTGTATGATAGGTGCCGATGAGTTGGGAAAGTACTTCGGTGTCAGTGTCGGAAGAGAAGGGGATGCCTTCTTGGATAAGCATATCGCGCAATTCCGCGTGGTTCTCGATGATGCCGTTGTGGACAATCCACACGGATTGCGAAGCATCCGTATGCGGATGGGCATTTCGTTCAGTTGGGGGACCATGTGTCGCCCAACGCGTGTGGGCAATGCCCGCATTCCCGGAAAATGTGTCGGGTAGAGAGGAGGCGAGCACCGCCACTTTCCCAGCCCGCTTCACCGCCCCTGAACCCGTGACATAGATACCAGCCGAGTCATATCCTCGATACTCAAGCGCCTTGAGCCCATCAATAAGGAATGGGACGGCGTCCTTTCTTCCGATATATCCGACTATGCCACACATACTAACGACAACCACGAAACCTGTGGAAAGGATGTATCAGTGCTCATATGGCAAGTGCTTTACGAACGATGAAGAAAGGGGTCATCTCGCTGTCTTGTCCGGCGGGGTTGTCGGCGAGGAGTTCGCGGACAAACTTCTCGTTGATGGTTGAAGTGGATTTACCGAGTGAGAACGCGCCGCGGTAGTTCGCGTCCACAATCACCGTCTCCACCCCAAATGCGTCGCGGACCTCGCGCGCAACGCGGTCCGGCGCAAGCGGCGCCTTCTTCGCATAGTCCTTGAATTCCTCAATGGTCCACGACATCGGGCAGTCAATGGACTTGGCCTGCTTCCCGACCAAATAGTAAAAAGCGCCGCCGATGTCAAGCGGGCGCGTGAGCGCCGAGACTGCTGCGGCAAACAGAGTCCGCGGGTACCCCGCCTCTTCAATAAGGAGTTGCATCGCTGGGGCAGTGCCGTGCCCGAGGCCGCGAAATTGCGGTGTGCCAGCATAATTCCTCACCTTGCTTGAGAGAAAGCGCGCGAGCCACGAGGTCACCACCTTATCGCGGTGGATAATCCGGCCCTGGGTGATGCACACAATCTTCTCGCTGATGAAAAGGAGGTCGTTTGAGGCGAGGTGGGGAGCGACATATGTCTTGAGCAATTCCATCAGATTGTCGCCAACCTGTATGAGCGGCGTCTTGATAGGGAGTCGCAGATAGCGGACGCCCGCGACCACGATATCAATATTTTTCCCTTTGTTGGGCGCAAGCGACGGCGGCATAGCGCCAGTATAACAAAAAGCGCTCCGCGTGAGCGGGGCGCTTTTTGCAGGGTCTGGTTAGACCTTGCTGACGTTGAGGGCGTTCGGGCCTTTCGGGCTGTCGCCGATCTCAAAGGAGACCTTGTTTCCTTCCTGAAGCTCATCAAACGAAATGTTCTTGAGCTCGTTGGAATGGAAGAACAGGTCCTTAGAACCGTCCGGTGCTCCGTCGACTTTGATGAAGCCGAAGCCCTTCTCGTTCTTCTTGATTACTGTACCATTTTGCATACTGCAGATAGATATTTTTGTGACTAATTAAGTATCAAATCAGTAGCCGAAGATAGAAGCTCGATCCCACTTCTCTGGATCCAACTCTGGTTGATATGCCCAGAATAGCAGATACCCACTTTCCTGTCAAGTATCAGAAAGGTACATTCAACATGCTATACACCGCCCAAGACTTCTACAGGTGAGCAAGGGTAGTCCTTGCTCGTAAGGGTACTTCTACACTGTGCACAAAACGAATACTCATTTTGGTTCTATACTCTATACTAAACACAAGTTCCTATGCTCAACCGCAAAACAACCCGGGATGTTCTTATCGTCGTAATGACAATCACCGCCGCCGTTGTCGGCATGTGCGCCGCACGCCAAGTCGGCTATGATGCCGGCGTTGCATCTGTAACAACAGCCAAAATGCAGACACCGACAGACATGGAATCCATTACGGGGGCTATCATCGACATTACGGATACGACCATTACTCTGGAAACCCTCTTTCCCCGGACAACACGGACGGTAATCACGGACTCCGCAACCGTCTTTGAGCGGGTGGTACCGAAAGACCAGAAGACATATCAAAATGAAGTGAATGCCTTTAACGTAAGAATAAAGACTGCGGGGGCAACCGGCCCGCTGTTCTCGATGAATGATTTCAAGGATATTCCTGTTCCGTTCACGTTCGTACCAATCACCCTGGCTGATCTCGATGCGGGCGAGACCGTCACTATAACCGCCACAGGAAATATCCTCTCCAAGAACCAATTTACAGCAACGAGAGTGACCCTCAAACCGGCTACCCCCATAGCTCCTTCACAATGATATTGGCGACGAACACTCCAATACGTCGTAGCCTCCTTTTCCTGTTCATCATCGTGTCCGTGCTTGGATTTTCCCCCGAGAAAGCGTCGGCGCAGTGCTATTATTCGCCGGGACTTTATGTCCCGACCTATTTTGCGGGCCAGGGGGTCACGGCGTGGTACAGCAACGGTTATTTGTATCCAAGTTGCGGCTCATGGTATATCCGTTATTTTGTGGACGGTGGCGAAAGATGGCAGGCAACCGGCGGCGGCGGCGGCTCCATTGGTCTTGGCGCGCTAGGCCAAGGATGGCACACGTTATATGCCGCCGTTGTCACAGACCGGAGTTGGTATTTGCAGTGGGGCCTGTTTTCCGGTACGAGTTTTTATGTCTGCTCTGCCAGCTACGGCGCCTTATGTTCCGGCGGCGGGAATTCTTGCGGCGACCAGAATTACGGGTACATCCAATGCGACGGTTCCTGTAGCGCAAGCGGCGCTCCTGCGGAGCGCCCCTACTACAACACCGCCTGCACCTCATACCCGAACGCCTGCGGAGTGACCACCACCGGCACCTA
>MFMD01000011.1 GCA_001781715.1 Candidatus Kaiserbacteria bacterium RIFCSPLOWO2_01_FULL_55_19
CACGAGTCAAGCGCCTTTGAGAATGTGACGAAAGCGCGCGCCGCCGCGATGGGCGCCACCGGTACTTCGGGCAAAGCACAGGCGGAAAATATGCTCACCGGCGCACTCAAGACCCTCTTCGCCGTCTCTGAAGCGTACCCAGACCTCAAGGCGAATCAGAACTTCCTCCAGCTCCAGAAGGAGCTCGGCGACACCGAGGACAAGATTCAGGCCTCCCGGCGCTTCTACAACACCACCGTGATGACGCTGAACACAGCAGAGCAGACATTCCCGGGCAACATTATCGCCTCCTCATTCAACTTCAAACCGATGGATCTCTTTGAGCTCGCCGCCTCCGACGCCGCGGCCGCCGAACCGGTGAAGGTGCAGTTCTAACGGGATGAATCTCTACGAACAACGGTCGAGCAACATCCGCAGGACCTGGGCGCTCATATTCGGCTTTTTGATTGTGGTCATCGCGGTCGGCTACGCGATTTCCTGGTATTACGGCAATCCCGCCATTCTCTATATCGCCGTTATCTTTGCCGTTGCAACAAATTTCTACGCCTACTGGTTCTCTGACAAACTAGTGCTTTCTCTAAATCGTGCACGCGTGGCGACTCGCGAAGAGTTTTTTGACCTCTATACCGTCACCGAGAATCTCGCAATCACCGCAGGTCTGCCGAAGCCGAAACTCTATGTGATTGATGACCCGGCTCCGAATGCTTTTGCCACTGGTCGTGATGAGCAGCATGCGGTCGTGTGTGCGACAACCGGTCTTCTCGCGGTGTTGAGTCGTGCCGAGCTTGAGGGCGTTATTGCGCACGAGCTCTCGCACATCAAGAATCGCGACATATTGCTAATGACTATCGCGGTTGTGCTCGCGGGCTTCGTTGCTATCGTTGCGGACATATTTCTGCGCATGTCGCTGTGGGGAGGTAATCACGGGAATAACAACAAGCAAGGGAATGCTCTCCTTGTCGTATTCTTGGTCGTTGGTATCGTGCTTGCTCCTATTGCCGCAAAGCTCATTCAGCTTGCGGTTTCGCGCCGGCGCGAATATCTCGCTGATGCTTCGGGTGCGCTGCTTACGCGCTACCCGGAAGGGCTTGCTTCAGCGCTCGCAAAGATAGGGAGTTACACGGCGCCGATGCGGCACACGAGTACCGCAACGGCGCACCTCTTCATCGGGGACCCGTTTGGTGCGAAGGGGGCAGGCACTTCCAGCTGGATTGGGAAATTATTCTCCACCCACCCACCCATTCCCGACCGTATCAAAGCCCTGCTTGCTCCGCAGGCGTAATCCGTCGTTTCTTGGTATAACAGTTCAATACGGAGAGGTGCCTGAGTGGTCTAAAGGACATGCTTGGAAAGCATGCGTGGGAGAAATCCCACCGCGAGTTCGAATCTCGCCCTCTCCGCCAGACTTAGCGTGCTACGATATATACATATTATTGTATGCGGAGAACTGTCTTTGGATACGCGGCGTTCCTTGTATTGCTTGTGAGCGTGGGGTTCAGTGTCCCGCGCATTGTCTCTGCACAAGATATTTCTTCATCAAATTACCAAGTGCTTGCGCCCGTCATCACCTCTGGTGGAGGATACGCGACCTCAACTAATTTCTCCGTGCTTGGTGTTATCTCTGAATTCTCACATAACCTCTCGAGTTCAACGGCGTTCAATCTTATTCCCGGTTTCGCCGTGTATCCCTTTGTCTCAACACCCGTCGTAACCGCCACGGGAGTTACGACTGCGGTAAATCTCTCCTGGACCGCGGCAGTGGGTGTTCTCGGATATTCAACCGCTTCTTATTCCATCGGACAATCAACGGCCTCTGGCGGGCCCTACGCCTTCACCGCCATCGGTAACATATTGTCCAGTACGGTTTCAAGTCTGACCGCAGGTCAGCCGTACTACTTCATCATCCGTGCGCATGATTCGTATACTACGACTATAGCGACCTCCACAGAAGCAACTGCGACACCGACTGCGGCGGCACCGCCACCCCCATCGAGCGGTGGTGGCGGAGGGGGTGGCGGTGGAATCAGTCCCATTTCAAATACGAACATTAACTTCAGCGGAAGGGCGTATCCGCGAAGCTCCGTGACTTTCTTGAAAGATGCGCAAGTTGCGGCAACGACGATTGCGGGAGCTGATGCACAATTTTCAGCGAGTCTCTCTAATCTCACCGGCGGTAACTATGTATTTGCGGTCTATGCTGAAGACAAGGATGGTAATCGTTCGAGCCTGCTCACATTTCCAGTCGCGGTGACAACGGGTGCCACCACAAATGTGTCCGGTATATTTCTAGCTCCAACGCTCTCGGCAGACAAGAGCGAAGTGAGGAGGGGAGATAACGTGACATTTTTCGGCCAATCGGTGCCCCAATCTGACATCATCATCTCGGTCAATTCGGCCGAAGAATTCTTCGGTCGTACGGTATCTGATAAGAGTGGCGTGTATCTATACAACTTCGATACCACCGTCCTCGATTATGGTTCGCATACTGCGAAATCCAAGTCATCTATTGGTAATGAGCTGATAAGTTCTTTTAGCGCCGTCGCCGCTTTCAAGGTAGGAACGCAGAATGTTGCGGCAGTCAAGACAACCAAATGTTCTACACGGGGGGACCTTAACGCTGATTGCAAGGTTAATCTCATCGACTTTTCCATCATGATGTATTGGTACAACCGAACGCTCTCGGGTAATGGCCTTAAGGCAGACCTCAATCATGATAATAAAGTGAATCTTACCGACTCCTCCATACTAGCCGCCAATTGGACTGGCTAACAGAATATGAACATCAGAAAGCAAATCCTTATCCTTCCCGTCCTCTTCTTCCTGCTGTTGCCCACAACGGCTTCTGCAGCGACAATTTCTCTTCGTGCGACACCAGCGATTGTCGGCGTGGGGGACATGGTGCAAGTGACTGTGCTTCTTGATAGCGCTGTCCCAACCAATGCTTTCTCCGGTAATCTCCACTATTCGTCAGCAACATTGGAGCCAGTTGCGGTGAACGACGGAAACTCCATTGTGAGTGTGTGGATTACCCGCCCGATGGTAACGAGTGCGGGTGCACCAATCACATTTGCAGGTATTACGCCCGGAGGATTCTCCGGTGATAATGGAGTTCTCTTCTCAATTCTATTTAAAGCAAAGAGAGCGGGTACCGCGACTATCTCACTCCAGAACATAGAGGTGTTGCGTAACGATGGAGAAGGAGGGAAGGAGCCAACCACGATACGGTCGCTCGCGCTTAGCATAGGGGTGGAATCCCTTGGAGGATATACCGAACCAACGGACCAGACCCCGCCAGAATCCTTTACTGCATTACTTGGTATCGATCCGCAGTTGTTCGGCGGTAAAGCGTATCTCGTCTTCGCCGCGGTTGATAAGAGTTCAGGGATAGACCATTACGCTGTTGCTGAGAGTCGTTTGCCGTCGTTCTTATTCCGGTTCTTTCCTCTTGTGTGGAATACGACAACAGGTCCATATATGGTCGCCGACCAAGGTCTCACCAGCACGATGTACCTCAAGGCGGTGGATCGTGCGGGGAATGAGCGATTGAGTATTTATCCACCCCAGCACCTCCTCACTCTGTATGAGAAGGCGGCACTCCTCGCTATACTGATACTAGTCGTTCTTCTTTGGCAGAGCGGATGGGGGAGACGACGGAAATTGCATCCATGACTATATCCTTCCGAGCATATCTAACCTCGTTCATCGGGATTCTCTTCTTGTTGCCGCTCGCGGCATCTGCAGCAACGCTTGACCTCCTGCCGACTAGCGTGGCGGTTGGCACCGGAGAGTCATTTACTGAGAGAATGACCGTTTCAAGTGCGAATCAGGCGATGAACGCCATTTCTGGGACAATCGTATTTCCTCCTGATATCCTTCAGGTCGTTTCTGTATCAAAAGCAAACTCCGTATTGTCGCTGTGGATTCAGGAACCATCCTTTTCAAATACTGACGGCACCATCTCTTTTAGCGGGGTGGTGCCGAATCCGGGATACATCGGGAGTCGCGGACAGGTCTTTTCTATCCAATTTCGCGCGAGAAAGGCGGGTATAGCTCTAGTTTCTTTCTCCGCTTCATCTCAGGTGCTTGCAAACGACGGGAACGGTACCGACATCTTAACCGATACCAGTGCTGCCTCGGTAAGCGTGACAACGGCGACTGTCGTACCCCCGTCTCCTCTTGCCGCAACAACGGGAGACCTTCTGGCACGCATCACCTCGTCTTCGCATCCTGACCAGACACGCTGGTACAATCTCTCCCACGCAATCTTTGACTGGACGAATGCCCAGAATACTTCCACTGTCCGGATTGGCTATGACCAGAATGCGAACGGCATACCAACGGTTGTATACACCGATGCAATATCACACAAGGAATTGGATTTGTCCGATGGGATCTCCTACTTCCATGTCCAAGAGAGGATCTCGGGTGGTTGGAGTCCTGTGAGCTCCTATAGAGTACAAATTGATACCGTGCCCCCGCTTCCGTTTACTGTAGGTTTTCCACAAGGTACGACGACACCGTCCGGTAGTCCGATGACGGCAATATTTACAGCGACCGATGAACTCTCGGGCATTGATCACTATCAAGTCGCCGTTGACGGAAAAGTATTTACGGTCACTACCGATGCGGGGAGTCAGCCGTATGCGGTCTCTGCAGACTCGGGAGCGCATATGCTCTTGGTGCAGGCGTATGACAAGGCGGGGAACTTCTCAACCGCAAACGGCAGGTTCTTTGTTACCGGAGAGGCGAAGCCATCACTCTTTGATTTCTTCGGCTTCGGGTGGTTGGCGGTTAACTATATCTCCATCTTCCTCATTGCGTTTGCAATACTTGTTACGCTCCTCTTCGCTGCGTGGTACATCCGTACTCACTTCATGGCCTATCGTCACCGGCTGAATCGTCAGCTTGGTCTCACTCATGCGCATATACATAAACAATTTGATACATTAAAAGAAGCTATCACTGAAGAGTTGCTGACGCTTGAACAAACGAAGTCAAAGCGGTCGCTCACGCGCGAAGAAGAACGCATCGTTGCTCGTTTTAAGAAATTGCTTGACCAGGCAGAACGGACTATAGAAAAAGATTTGGAAGATATATCGAGGTAATTACGGCCTCATACGCTCGGTTCTCAAATCCATCTGTGGATAATGACGGATTCTAGGCCAGTCGTTTTGAGACGGGGGACATGTTGACGCAGATTGAGGAGAAACAGGGCGAAGCGAACGAAATTCCATTTTTATTCAAATCACAATATACTTCTTGGCTAGCCGAGATATGCCTTATTTATGATGTTTTCTATCTCGTGATAGCGAGTTATCCGACATAAAATCTCGAATTTGCCGGCAGTAATCTGGAAATTGCTGTGAGAAGATAAATTCCCTCTGCAACCCCGCTCCATCTCTAGCGTGAGCGTGTTGCAATTTCAGGGCATGCCAAGACCGACATTTAGGGCATCAAATAACAAAAATACGGCGTGAATGCAGTATTATTGCTGGTATACGACAGCTCTTTAACTATGGATGTTCCCTCCCATACCAGAAATAAATTTCGTGCTCCGGAAAGAGCTCGTTCATGGGCGTGGATACTCTTCGTGTTCGTATTCGCAACCGCCCTCCCTTTCTCTCTTTTCATCCAGACCGTTCGTGCGGCTCAAACTCCACCACAGATCTTCACCTATCAGGGCCGCCTCGCTGACAGCGGAGGTAACCTTCTTGGGGGAAGCGGCACCACCTATTATTTTAAATTTTCCATCTGGAGCAGTCCGACGGTCGGCGCCGGGACCCGTCTATGGCCAAGCACGGTTCCCGCGACAACCACCGCCACCGTCAGACAGGGTGTCTTCACCGTAAATGTTGGAGACACCGCGAATGGGTATCCGGATGCGCTCAATCTCAACTTCTCAGCCAACCAAAATCTCTACCTGCAAGTTGAAGTTTCTTCCGACAACAATAGTTCAGAAACATTATCGCCTCGGCAACAAATAACTTCTGCGGCGTTCGCACAACTAGCCGGAGCAGTTGTCGGAACCACGACACCATCCGTCTTTGGAACAACAACGCCGGTCACGAATTCTTTTGTTACCATTGCCGCGACCAGTACGAACTCAATTCCACTTAGCATTATTGGTGCGCTCAATCAGGTCGCAAATCTTTTCCAAATTCAAAACAGTGCCGGCACGAATCTCTTTTCTGTTGATGCAATTGGAGGTGTGATTGCGGCGGCGGCAACTACCACATCTTTCTTTTCTACAACCGCGAGTTCAACTGCGTTAACCGCCACCAATGCCACTACGACAACTTTGGCTGTACTGAACACGGCCAGCACTTCGGCGCTCATTGTTTCCAACAATGCTTCCGTCGGCGGAACGCTAAATGTCTCCGGCTTATCAACTTTCGGTCAAATTCTCTCCAATAGCGCTTCTTCTACCATTACCAATCTGACCATTCTGACCGCAACCACCACTACGCTCTATGTTACCGGCTCGGCAACCACCACGTTTGCAGGGGGGATTATTACTGGTAACGGCCTAAAGATATCCTCCGGCGGCCTCGTTGTTTCCTCCTTAGACTGTACTGTGTACGCAAACGGAGGAAAGCTTACCACTGATGCAAACGGCGTAGTTTCTTGCGCAAATGACAATGTTACCGGCGGCGGTAGCGGCATCACCGACTTAGGTCCTATAGGACAACTCCAGACGGGGGCTATCCAGAATTTCGCAACCTCAACATCCGCTTTTAACGGGTTAACAGTCGGGTTAACGATAACTTCAGCGACAAATATCCATACTTTTCAACCAACGCTAACTGGCACCTTAGGCGCAGGCGGTGGTGGCACGAGCATCAGTAATCCTTCTGCCGCTGGGATTTTACTCGGCTCATACGCCGGTGGAGGCTGGCAACAACTCGCCACCTCTTCCTTAAACATCGCGCTCGCTAACACCACCGGCACACTCGGAGAAACGAGAGGCGGTACTAACCAGACCGCTTACACCACCGGAGATCTCCTCTACGCTTCCAACACGGACACCCTTTCAAGGAGAGCTGCCACCACTGACGGTTTCGTCTTAGCTCTCGTTTCCGGCATTCCCACCTGGGTTGCCACCACCACGCTTGCCAATATCTCCGGCACGCTCCCAATTACAAAAGGCGGCACCGGCCTCTCCTCTATCACCGGCTCTCGCCTCCTCTACACCAACGCCGCCGGCACCGCCTTGCTTGAAGTCGCAACCTCGAGCTTGTCCATCGGAGGCAACGCCGGCACCGCCACCGCACTTGAGACCGCCCGCACTATCAACGGAACCTCCTTCAACGGCACGGCCAACATCACCATCACCGCCGCTTCCTCAACGCTTCTTGCAAACGACAACACCTTCTCGGGCACCAACACCTTCTCCACCCTCCCCATCCTCGGCTCTCTCACTGGCCTAGTCGCCGGCAACAACGGCACCCTCTACCAAGTCGCCTCTTCCTCTCTCTTCGGCTTCACCCCCGCAAGCAATGCGATCACGCTCTCCGCAACCTATCCGCTAGAGGGCGGGGGAGACCTCACCACCAACCGCACCTTCAGCATCGCTTTCGGCACCACCACTTCCAACACGTGGGCCGGTACACAAACATTTACCAACGCACCGACCCTCGCCACCTTCACCGGTCTTGTCGGCGCGAACAACGGCGTCTCCTACGCTATCAGCACCTCGTCACTTAGTGCGAACATCACCGGCACAGCCGCTAACGTGACGGGCACGGTCGCTGTTGCGAACGGCGGCACGGGGACCAGCACCGCTCCTGTCTCGCAACTTCTGTATGGTGGCAGTGGGGGAGTGTATCAGTCAGTCGCTACCTCAAGCGCTTCTTGTTCAAGTGGCGTCTCTTGTTCCGCATTCACCGTGGTTGGCACCGTCGCACCAAGCATCACCAACACGGGCGTCCTCTCCATCGGCCCCACCAGTCAGACCATTACCGGTGCCGTCAACATCGCCACTTCTTCAACCGCCTACAACGGCCTCACCGCCTCCACCACTATCACGGGCTCTGGCCAGAACCTCACCTTCACCAACACGCTTGCGGGCACCCTCGGTATCGGCGGCGGCGGCACTGGCCTCTCCTCCATCACCGGCTCCCGCATGCTCTATACCAACGCAGCCGGCACCGCCTTGCTTGAAGTCGCGACCTCTTCGCTTTCTATCGGAGGCAACGCCGCTACCGTCACCAACGGCGTCTATACCACCGACACCGGCACCGTCACCAACACCATGCTCGCGGGCTCTATCGCCGGAACGAAACTCCTGGACGCCGCTATCACCTACGCCAAGATTCAGAACCTCAACTACGGTGAAATCATCGGCAGAAACACCGCCGGCGCCGGCGTCTCCACCGGTCTCGGAACGAGCACATACAAATCAATGCTCGCCCTCACCAACTCTGACGTCGGTCTCGGGAACGTCACCAACGCTGCACAGG
>MFMD01000012.1:0-11383 GCA_001781715.1 Candidatus Kaiserbacteria bacterium RIFCSPLOWO2_01_FULL_55_19
TGACGGCGAAGCCCGCGGAAGTGGGGATGGGAAGCGGCAAGGGCGACCCGAAGCACTATGTCTTCCAGGTGCGCCCGGGACGCGTCCTCTTCGAGATGGACGGCGTTCCCGAGACCGTCGCGCGCGAGCATATGATTCAGGCGGGGACGAAACTCCCGATGAAGACCACCATTATCACGCGCAGCTAATCATTGCTATTTCTCCATTTCTATGACAAAAAAGATTACAATGGCTGCAAAGACGGATACTGAGCTCGCGAAGCTCATCGTTGATACGCGCGTAGAGCTGCGCACACAGCGCTTCTCTGCTGCGGGTTCGCGCGCCAAGGAGAGTAACGCGCCGCGGAAGCTCCGCGTTACGATTGCACGCGCGCTCACCGAGCAGCGCGCTCGCGAACTCGCCGTAGGGGAGGCCGCATAAATTGTATGGAACAAAACACTCCTCGTCCCCAGACATTCACCGGCGTCGTCGTTAAGACGGCGATGAAGGATACGGCCACAGTGCGCGTAGACCGTTATGTGAAGAACGCGAAGTACAAGAAGTACTTCGTCCGCTCTAAGAAATTCCTCGCACACGACCCGGGCAACACGGTGAAGGTAGGAGACACCGTGACGATTATCGCAACCCGCCCGATCTCCAAGATGAAGCGCTTTGCGATTGACCCCGCGAAGACCGTCTCGGTCGCGAGCGCGGAATAATACTATGTTGCAAGACCGCTCCATCGTTACTGTTGCAGACAATTCAGGCGGCTTGGTCGCACGCATCTTCAAGGTGCTCGGCGGCTCTAAGCGTCGGTATGCCGGTATCGGAGATGTGGTCGTTGTCTCCATCCAGAGTGCGGCTCCAAGGAAGGCGGTGAAGAAGAAGGATGTCTTCCGCGCAGTGATTGTGCGGCAGGTCAATCCGTTTGCGCGCAAGGACGGCTCTTATATCCGTTTTGATGAGAACGCCGTCGTGCTTATTGAGAAGCAGGGCAAGGAGATGCTTCCGAAAGGGAATCGCATCTTCGGCCCCGTACCGCGCGAACTCTCCGAGCGCGGCTGGCACAGCATCGTCTCCTTGGCACCCGAAGTCGTCTAATATTTCTATATGAAAGTCAAAAAAGGAGACAAGGTAAAGATTATCGCAGGCAAGGACAAGGGTAAGTCCGGGGTTATTGTGCGTGCATTCCCGAAGGACAATACCGTCGTCATTGAGGGCGTCGCGCTCTATAAGCGCCACTTGAAGGGGGGCACCGGCAAGGTCGGAACAATCGTTGAGCGCCCGCGTCCCATCAATGTCTCCAATGTTATGCGTCTAGAATCAGCCAACGGCGTGAGTAAATAATTGCGTATGTCTATTACCAAACAACGACAGCAATCTTCCTACCTCGCACTCGCGGAGACCTTCGGCTATACGAGCCCGATGCAGGGTCCGCGCATAGAAAAGGTCATCGTGTCTTCCGGCGTGGGCAAGAAGCGCGATAAAAAGCAACTGGAAGTTATTGAGGACCGCCTCGCGAAGATTACGGGACAGAAGTCGGCTCCGCGCGGCGCGAAAATCTCTATCGCCTCCTTCAAGGTGCGTGAGGGCGATACGGTCGGCCTCCAGGTGACGCTCCGCGGGGAGCGAATGTATGACTTTGTTGACAAGCTTATCCATATTGCACTCCCGCGTACCCGCGACTTCCGCGGCCTCTCACCGAAAGCGATAGATGATATGGGCAATATTACCATCGGCGTCCGTGAGAACACCATCTTCCCCGAGACTTCCGACGAAGACCTCAAAGATGTGTTTGGGCTTGCGGTCACTATCGTCACTACCGCCAAATCAAAGGCCGAAGCTGAAGCTTTCTTCCGCCACCTCGGCCTCCCGCTTATCGTTGACGGAGAAGCAAAACGCTGATATTCTACAGATACGCTCTTCGGAGCTTTATTTTTTCTATGGCCAAAAAGTCCCAGCTCGCACGGCTCGTTAAGAAGACGAAGCTCGTTGCGAAATATGCGGTCAAACGCGCGGCGCTGAAGGCCGCTGGTGACTCTGCTGGGCTCCAAGCGCTCCCGAGAAACTCCTCACCTGTACGGCTGAAGAACCGCTGTAATATTTCGGGTCGTTCCCGCGGCTATATGCGCACCTTCGGTCTCTCTCGCATCCAGTTCCGCGAACTTGCGCGCGAGGGGAAGATCCCCGGTGTTAAGAAAGCATCATGGTAACTGACCGCGTCGGAGATTTCATAATCCGTTTGCAGAATGCTGCGATGGCCGGTAAGCAAGAAGTGTCGCTACCGTATTCCGGACATCTCTTCAATATCGCAAAGAAGCTCAAAGAGCTCGGGTTCATAACAAGTGTGGAGGTGAAGACAAAAGAAGGTGACGAGGTGAAGAAGTCGTTTGTAGTATCGCTTGCGTATAACGAGCGCGGCACGCCGAAGTTGCGGGGCGTGAAGCGCATCAGCAAGCCCGGCCGTCGTCTCTACGCGCCCTCTACAGCCCTTCATCGGGTGAAGGGAGGCACTGGGGCGCGCATCATCTCAAGCCCGATGGGCGTCATTACAGACTCGGAGGCGCGCAAGGCGCATGTCGGCGGCGAAGACCTCTTTGAGATTTGGTAGTTCGACTACGCTCACTATAAATAATTACTTATGAGCCGCCTCGCGAAGAAACCAATAGCTGTCGGGAAGGCCACGGTCGTAGTGGAGGGAGGCATCCTGTCCGTGAAGGGCCCGAAGGGCACGCTCACCAAGCGGGTGCACCCGACGATTGATATCCAGGTCTCGCCGGAAGGCGTGATGGTTACGCCGAAGGACCACTCCCGGCTCGCGGGGATGCTCACGGGCACCTTCGCCTCGCATGTGAAGAATATGATTACGGGCGTCGAAACCCCATATGTACAGAAGCTTATTATGGACGGCATTGGCTACAAGATGGAGGTGAAGGGGAAGACCGTGGTGCTCACCGTAGGCTTTTCTCACACGGTCGCGCTTCCCATCCCAGAAGATGTCGCGGTCACGGTTGAGAAGAATGTGATGAAGATTGAGAGCGCGAATAAGGAATCGGTCGGGCAGTTCGCCGCGAATGTCCGCCGCATCAAGCCGCCGGAACCGTACCTCGGCAAGGGTATTTCCTACGAAGGCGAAGTTGTCCGCCGCAAGCAGGGCAAGAAAGCCGTATAAGTATGAACCACAAACCAACATCAACCAGAGAATTGCGCGCGCGTCGCCACGCGCGCGTCCGTGCCCTCGTCAAAGGCACAGTGGAGCGACCGCGCCTTGCGGTGTACCGGAGCAATCGGTTCGTCTCCGCCCAACTTATTGATGACACCGCAGGGAAGACGCTTGTGGCTTCACACGGCCGCGAGTTTAAGGGCTCGCAGTCGGTGCAGGCAACCGCCGTCGGTACCGCAATCGCGAAGAAGGCCAAGGCCGCCGGCATCACGAAAATCGTCTTTGACCGCGGCGGCTACCGCTATGCTGGCCAGATTAAGGCACTTGCGGATGCAGCGCGTACTGCTGGCCTCACCTTTTAATATATGACTACGCCACGAGAACCAGAAATTATACAAGAAGATAGTGCGCCTGAAGCGGTTGTTGAGGCCGTAGAGGTACCCCAAGTGGCCGAGGAAGCCTCGGTCGCTGAAGTGGTACCGCTTATAGGAGTCGTTACTCCGCGCACGGGCTCGGGCGGCAAGAGTGCGCTGCGCGGTCGCGGCTCACGAAGCGGCGGCCGCACCCGCCCCCCGCGCGAACGGGGAGAATTTGAGCAGGTGACTATCGATGTGCGCCGCGTGGCGCGCGTTATGGCAGGCGGCCGCCGCTTCAACTTCTCGCTTGTGATTGTCATCGGCGACAAGAAAGGCCGTGTTGGGGTCGGTCTTGGCAAGGCGGCCGACACGGCGCTTGCGATTGACAAGGCGACTCGGGACGCGAAGAAGCATCTCTTCACCGTTCCGCGCACCGCATCGGGCTCCATCCCGCATCAGGTCAGCGCTAAATATTCGTCCTCTACCGTTGAGGTTATTCCTTCTAAGGGCCGTGGACTTGTCGCGGGTTCGGCAGTCCGTACCGTACTTGACCTCGCGGGCGTGACGGACGTCGTCACCAAGATTCACTCGCGCTCTAAGAATAAGCTCACGATGGCGCGCGCAACGATTGCGGCTCTGAAGAAGCTCCGCGCTCTCTAATTTTCATCTATGCAACTCCACACCCTCTCTCCCCGCACGAAGAACAGAAAGAATCCGCCCGTTGGCCGCGGCGGCAAGCGCGGCAAGACCTCCGGCCGCGGCGGCAAAGGGCAGACGGCGCGCGCGGGGCACAAGATTCGTCCGGAGGTCCGCGACCTTATTAAGAAGCTCCCGAAGCGCCGTGGCCACGGCAAGAACCGCGCGCGCTCGGTCAAGACGAACCGTATCAGGGTAAGCGTCGTGAACCTCGGCGCGCTTGACGCCGTATTTTCGGCGGGCGAGACCGTCTCGCCGGCAACACTCCTTGCGCGCGGACTTGTTCGCCGTGCAAAAGGGCGCGCGCCAATTGTGAAGATTCTTGGCACCGGCTCTCTCACCAAGGCGCTCACAATTGACGGCTGCACCCTCTCCGTTTCCGCGCTCGCCGCGCTCACTGCCGCAGGCGGCACGCATACCCATGCTTAATTCTCTCTTGCATAAACTCAAACTTGCTTTTGGCGACCCGAGCATTCGTTTCCGTATTTTCTTTCTCATCGGCGCGCTCGCGCTCTTCCGTCTTCTCGCGTCAATCCCGATACCGAGCGTTGATAAGAACGCACTCGCCGCTTTTTTTGCAAACAATCAGTTCTTCGGTCTCCTGAACATCTTCTCGGGCGGGGGACTCTCGCAGCTCTCCATCGTGATGCTCGGCGTCGGCCCCTACATCACCGCGTCAATCATTATGCAGCTCGGCACCATCATCTTCCCACAGGTGAAGCAAGCCTACTTTGAAGAAGGGGAGGCCGGCCGCGCCAAGTTCATCGGCTGGAGCCGTCTCCTCACTATCCCGATTGCTATTTTGCAGGGCATCGCATTCCTCTTCTTGCTCCAGAGCCAAGGCGTCATCCCGCACCTTGACTCCGTCGCGCTTGTCGCGAACATCGCGCTCATCGCCGCCGGCTCCATGCTTCTCATGTGGCTCGGCGAGCTGGTGACGGAGTTTGGTATTGGCAACGGGGTCAGCCTCATCATTCTTGCGGGTATTCTCGCGAGCGTGCCGTCGGGCATCTCGCAGACCATCTTCGCCGCTACCACCGCCAGCATCCCGTCCTACCTCGCCTTCACCCTGCTCGGTCTCGCGATGATTTATGCGGTTGTGGTCGTTTCGGACGCCGAGCGCTCTATACCGATCGCGTACGCACGCGCGGTGCGCGGCGCGGCGCTCTCACAGGGTGCGGCAACGTACCTCCCGCTCCGCCTCTTGCAGGCGGGCGTTATTCCCATCATCTTCGCCTTGTCACTCCTCCTCTTGCCCCAGATGGCGCTTTCGGCACTTAGCGCGCTGAAGCTCTCGTTCGCCTCGAGCGCGTCGCTCTGGTACACCGGCTTCCTCGCCAATCCATGGGAATACGGTTCGATTTACTTCCTTCTCGTTGTGCTCTTCACCTATTTCTACACATCCGTTACCTTCGAGCCGCACCGCGTCGCGGAGAATCTGCAGAAGACGGGCGCCTTTGTCCCCGGGGTTCGCCCCGGCCGCGAGACCGAGGAGTACATCGGCAGAGTGGTGAATCGCATCACACTCCCCGGCGCCTGCTTCCTCGGCCTCCTTGCGGTCGCTCCAAGCATTATCCAAGGGCTCACGGGCGTCACCACGCTCGCGCTCGGTGGTACCGCGCTCCTCATCGCTGTACAGGTCACCCTTGACCTCGCCAACAAAATCGACGCCCAAGTCTCGCTTCGGGAGTACTAAGATGATGGTAGAGTAGGGTGATGGACACGCGCACGATATTTTTTATAGGGAAGCCGGGGTGCGGGAAGGGGACACAAGCGAAGATGCTTGCCGACCACACGGGTTGGCCTGTGTTCGGCTCGGGAGCGGAGTTCCGCAAGATCGCAGAGGAGTCCACCGCTGTCGGGAAGAAAGTGAAGCAAGAGATAGATGCGGGACTTCTTTCTCCGCCGTGGTTCGCGATGTACCTTTACCAGAAGGCGCTTTTTTCCGTCCCCGAAGGACAGAGTGTTATTTTTGATGGCTTTAATCGCAAGGTGCCCGAGGCAGAACTCATTGTAGAGTCGCTCGCGTGGCTACACCGGCCTTTCTGGGTCTTAGACCTCGTTATTTCGGATGAAGAGGCGACAAAGCGCATCGCACTGCGCAAGCTGGAGTCCGACCGAGTAGACGACCAGTTCGTCCCCGAGCGGTTAAAGGAGTACAACAAATTTACAAAAGATGCGCTTCAGATATTCCGCAAGACGGGACGGCTTATTGAAATAAACGGCGAACAGACGCGCGAAGCCCTCGCCGCGGATGTTCGTAAGGCGCTCAACCTCTAATGACCATACAGAACGACACACAGAAAGCAGATCTCATTGAGGGCGGGAAGCGCCTCGCAATGGTGTTGCGCGCGCTCCGCGCCAAGGTTGCGCCCGGCGTGACGGCTGAAGAGCTGGATACGCTTGCAGAGCAGATGATTCGCGATGGGGGTGACAAGCCGTGCTTCCTCGGCTACACGCCCGAGGGCGCGAATCGCCCGTATCCGGCGACACTCTGCGTCTCTATCAATGACGAAGTCGTGCACGGCATCCCGAACGAATCGGTGAAGACGCTCAAAGAGGGCGATATCGTCGGCCTTGATCTCGGCCTCACCCATAACGGCGTTATTGTGGACGCCGCTATCACCATAGCAGTCGGCACCGTGAGCGATGAGACGAGGAACCTGCTCCGTGCAACCGAAGAATCGCTTACGGCAGGCATCGCGCAAGCTGCCGCGGGGAACCATATCGGCGACATCTCCCACGCCATCCAGAAGGTGATAGAAGACGCGGGATTCAAGGTGGTGAAGGAGCTCGGCGGGCACGGGGTTGGTGAATTGGTACACGAAGAGCCCTTCATCCCGAATTTCGGCCGCGCCGGCGAAGGAGAGGTGCTCACCGAGGGGATGGTGCTCGCGCTAGAGCCCATTGCAACCGCAGGGAAGGCCGCCGTCATCCTCTCGCCCGACGGCTACACCTACCGCACCAAGGACGGCTCCCGCTCCGCCCACTTTGAGCACACAATCTTGATAGAAAAAACGGGCGGGCGCACTATCACAATGGCATAAGTTATACACATTTTGTCTACAACTGGAGCTACAAAGCCGGTATACTGATAAGTGGACTTGTTCTAAAGCCTCCGCGTGACCTCCATAGAGGGACGGAATGCGGTACTGTGAGCGGAACTGCCAGTGCATCGTCCATACCAAGGAGTCCACAAAGATTTCCGCGGGACGACGTGCACAGCTATGAATCTGCAAAGACCGGGTCCAAAGGAAGAGATTGAGAGACCAAAAGAGCGTCGGAAAGCAATTCTCCCGGCGCTCTCTCTGTCTCCGTCCGTCTTGCGCAGAAGGGGAAAACGCGTATGATAACGGCACAACTGCTTCGTCGACTGGCGGGCAATTTCATTTTTAAACTATGTCAAATAAGAATCCAAAAGAAGAACGAACCTATGTGATGATAAAGCCCGACGGCGTTAAGAAGGGACTCATCGGCGAAGTCATTAAGCGTTTTGAACAGCGCGACCTTAAGGTTGTCGCGCTTGAGATGTTCCAGCCGACACGTGAAGAGATAGATACTCACTACCCTAAAGATTCTATGTGGGTTACGCGTTTGGGCGAGAAGACGCTCAAGACCTATGACAAGTATGGATTTGATGCGCTTGCTGACTTCGGCACCACAGACGCCGAGAAGATTGGCCCAGAAATTCGGGAGTGGCTCATTAGCTACATGCTCTCCGCACCCTTGGTCAAAATGGTCGTTGAGGGAACGCATGCGGTTGATATGGTGCGCAAGATTGCAGGGCCAACTTTCCCCTATCTCGCCGATATGGGCACTATCCGCGGCGACTTCTCCAACGACTCACCCGCGCTTGCGAATGCCGAGAAGCGCGCGGTCGCGAATATCCTGCACGCGTCCGAGACGCTGGAAGAAGCGCTCCACGAGATTAAGCACTGGTTCGGAAAGAAAGAAATTCACAGCTATAAACGCCATTGTGATTAGGAGAAAACCGCACAGACGGGCGGTTCTTTAGCGTTATCCACTCACTCTATTGGCGCGG
Source organism: Candidatus Kaiserbacteria bacterium RIFCSPLOWO2_01_FULL_55_19 (assembly GCA_001781715.1). GTDB lineage: Bacteria > Patescibacteriota > Minisyncoccia > Phycocordibacterales > Phycocordibacteraceae > C7867-001. The sequence continues at coordinate 8,237 of MFMD01000012.1, forward strand.
AGGTGTATAGTTATACATGGAGCTGTTCTTGAAAACGCAACTTACTTTCTACAAGGGAGAATGGCATTAAGGCGCGCTTGGTGAGGCCTGTGAAGGAATCCGAAAGCCGTCGTTGTTTATCCCACCTGGCACAATCAAGTTGCCGGAGAGGACAGTTCCACGAAGGGCCGCCCGCGAGGGCGGCTTTTCGTGCCTCCATGCTAGAGTGCATTTATGTCACTACGACTTAGTTTCTACGGCGGAGCAGGGAAGGTTACGGGCTCCAATTTCTTAGTTGAAGGCGCTCGCGGTAAAGTGCTCGTTGATTGCGGCATTGAGCAGGGCGCCGACTTCGCGGTGGACGAAGTGTATGGGCCATTTCCGTATGAGGTGAAAGGAATTGACGCGCTCATCGTCACCCACGCACATCTTGACCATGTGGGCAGAATCCCCAAGCTTGTGCGGGACGGCTTTGGCGGCAAGATATATATGACCCCCGCGACGAAGGACCTCGCCACTCTTATACTGCGCGACTCGGTCGGTATTCTAGGAGAAGAAGCGTCTCGGCGCGGTACTGCACCCCTCTATGAAGAAAAAGATGTTGACACCTTCTTCGCGCGCATTGAAACGCTTGAGTATCACACAGAAAGAGAGATTGCACCTGGGCTTACCGCCTATCTGCGCAACACCGGACACATCCTCGGCTCGGCGAGTGTGCGGATTAGAAACGAAGAGGGAGTCACGGTCGCGCTCACGGGCGATATCGGGAACTCACCCTCGCCGCTTCTCCCCGACTGGGAGCCCGTGCCTGACGCCGACGCGCTCGTGATGGAGAGTGTGTATGGCGATCGGCTTCATCCGAAGAAATCCGACAGAAGCATGCTTCTGAAAGGGCGACTCCAGCTCGCTATTAAACGCGGCGGTACCATCCTCATCCCCGCGTTCTCGCTAGAGCGCACCCAGCTGATGCTCTACGAGCTCTCCAACTTCTTCGCCGCAGGCGACCTGCCGAAGATTCCCGTCTTCTTGGATTCGCCGCTTGCAATCAAGGTGACGGCGGTCTACGAGAAATGGGGAATGACGTATTTTAAAAAGGAAACAGAAGATGAAATGAAAAGAGAAGGGAGTATTTTTGAATTCCCGTTCTTGAAACACACACTTTCACGCGAGGAGTCGTTCGCGATAGAGAAAGTGCCGGGGCCGAAGATTATCATCGCGGGCGCGGGGATGAGCCACGGCGGCAGGATTGGCCGCTGGGAGACGCGGTACCTGCCCGACCCCTCCACGACGCTCTTTATCGTGGGCTACCAGGCACCAGGAACGCCAGGGCGGCGGATAGTAGAGGGAGCAGGGAGCGTGCGGCTCGCGGGCAAGGAGGTGAAGATTCGCGCAAAGATTGAGAAACTAGAAGGATGGTCGGCACACGCCGACCGCGATGAGCTCCTCCAGTTCGCAGAAGCGGCGCTCGGTGGCAAGCGAATCAAAGCTATATTCACGGCGATAGGGGAGCCCTCTGCCGAGCGATTTCTCGCCCAGCGCATCCACGACTACTTGGGCGGCAACGCCATCGTCCCCGAATTCGGCCAAACTTGGGAAATCACCAAAGACTCCGTCAAAAAGATCTAATACAAATCTCCCTATCTGCATCCGGTCGGCAAAGATAGGGAGATTTTTCCCATTAACTCTTTTTAGACCACTTGTTTGGCGATGCGGGCGAAGATGGTGGGGTGGTCGGAGGCGAACTGGGCGAGGACCTTGCGGTCCAATTGGAAACCGGATTTCTTCAGCTTATTGATGAAGGTAGAGTAGGACTGGTGGCCATTCTCGCGGACGGCGGCGTTAAGCCGGACTATCCAGAGCTGGCGGAAGTCCGTCTTCTTATCGCGGCGATGGGCGAAGGCGTAGCGGCCGGCGCGCATCAGTGCCTCGTGGGCGAAGTTCAGCTTCTTAGAGCGGAGACCGCGATAGCCCTTCGCTCGCTCTAGGATATTCTTCTTGCGCTTGAGTGCGTGTACGCCTCCTTTGATTCTTGTCATAGTAAATTAGTTAATTACTTCGCGCCCGTAGCAGGGAGGAAGCGCCGGCGAACCCGCATACTCAAGTTAATGGCGATAGAACGGCGCTTTGCGCTTCGCTTCGCGCCGCTTGATTTTGCATTGAAATGGTTCTGACCCTTCACGCGCACCATCAACTTCCCGTTGCGGGTGACGCGGATTCTCTTCATATATGATTTATTTGTTTTCATTTTTTTGTTTCGATTCAGTAGAATCGCCTACTGGGTGCTTACTTTTCTCTCGCTTCGCTTGGGCTACGAGGTCGCGCTCTATAACTCCGGCGAAGCCCTTCGGGCTTCGCGTAATCGGCTCGGCGACCTTGTAGGCATAGGGGATGCGAAGCAGAAACTTCTCAAGGCGGTCCTTGAGGAACTTCTCCTCCATACCCTTATAACGACCTTTAAGGAAGAGCTCGGCGCGAACGCGATGGCCCTCAGCGAGCCACTCGGCGGCCTTTTTGGCCTTGAGTAGCATATCGTGGTCGCCGGTACCCACCTTAATCTGGACCTCTTTGGTCTCAGACACCTTGACCTTCGCCTTCGCTACCTTCTCCTTCTTACTCCGTTCATATTCAAATTTACCATAATCCATAATTTTCGCAATTGGCGGGACGGCCGAGGGCGAAATCTCAATAAGGTCAAGGCCGGCGGTCTTCGCCGCGGCAAGCGCCTCGGCAAGCGGGAGGACGCCGAGGTTACTGCCATCATGGCTGATAACGCGCAGTTCCTGTGCGCGGATTTCGTTATTGATACGGAGTCGGTCGGTAGCCACTGGAAGTTGAGTCAACTATAGCACAAAAAGTCCAAAGTACGCAATTATTGCGAGAGCTGGCTCGGGCTTGAGAGGACGATTTCGGCCCGTCCCTCGTAGGAGACTATCTTGCCAGTGAGGGTAATGCTGGTGCCCGCGTAGCGGGAGAGGTCGCCAAATTGCTCCGCATCGTCAGCGAAAATAACACCCGAGAAAGGACAGGTCTTGTAGTTTTTACAAAAATCAAGGAAGACGGTACCCGAGGCAGAGGTGTAGGCATCTACAAGCACGCCGCGCACGGAGGCGGTCTCGCCGATATGCTTCATCGCGTCAGTGTACGGAATTGTGCCGATAGAAACACTCG
>MFMD01000012.1:11394-16444 GCA_001781715.1 Candidatus Kaiserbacteria bacterium RIFCSPLOWO2_01_FULL_55_19
TATTCTCATAGGTCTTCCGAAGTGTCGGGTCAGTACCGATTTCCAGAATCTCATCATTGATTGTTGTTGCCGATTTTGTCCAGTTATAACTGCCAAATGCATATGCCTTTTCTGTCACGAGGAGCTTGATGTGCATAATGCCGTTTCCGCCCGCGTGTTTTTCGGTCAGAAGCGGAATGCCGGCCGAGAGCAGTTTGGCGGTAATCGGTGCGCCGTAAGTATTGCTACTTTGTTCGGAATCCATAATCCCTCGCACATCAATACCGCGTTTCTTCGCTGCAATGAGCGCATCGGCGATGGAAGGAAGGGTAAAGGTGTATATCGCGAAGTAAACATATTTCTCCGTCTCATTAATAAGGGCGATGAGTTCTTGGTCGTTCTGCTTCTTGTCCAAGCTGTACACCACCCGCACCGATCCCGCCACAGGCGCCGATATTGTCTGCGCGGGGATGCTGATTGGAGAGGTCGCTCTGGTGGTGCCTGCCGTGTATCCAGTCGCTCCTGCCGCGAGTGCAAGGACGAGTGCCGCGACCGCGCGAAGCATCTTCTGATTCATCCCGTCTAGTATACTCTGCCGCGCCAGACGCCAGACTTGCACACGGACGATGAGGCGCGTATTCTACGACTATGAAGCGTCTCGGAGTGGTAGGCATCCTCGTACTAGCTTTTCTCGGCCTTGCCGACTCTCTCTACCTCGCCCAGAGCGCAGAAACTGGCATTCCGCTTCTCTGCGACATCCAGAATCTCACGGGGTGCAACATCGTTGCGGCGAGCGAGTACTCGCGTGTCTTCGGCATCCCGCTTGCTGAATATGGGGTGTTTTTCTATGGTGTCCTCTTCGTTCTTGCCGCTCTGGAGCTCGTGCTCTTTAACCGATTCTTGCGCCGCACACTCCAGACTCTCGCAGTCATCGGCATCATCTTCTCACTCTATTTCAGTATTCTGCAAATATTTGTCATCAATGCGTTTTGTATTTATTGCCTCGTTTCAGCACTCATCGCTCTGCTTGTCATTGTCTGCGCAAGATATATTGAGCCGTTGCAGACACACGAAGAGAACACTCCCTCTCCACCCCAACCGCACTTAACGATGCCGCCCGCGGCGTAGGTATGAAGAAAACAATTCTCATTCTCCTCGTCGCCCTGTGTATACCGACGAGCGTCTTTGCCGCCCGCGCCCCGTCAACATTTTCGGCGGGGAGTTCGCTCCTCGTCGCAAGCTCTTCTCCGGGAAACGCGTACGCCGCAGGTGCCTCGGTTGTGCTTACGGCGCCCGTATCGGGAGATTTTCTGGCAGGAGGGGGCTCTGTCATTACTATCGCCCCGATACTGGGTGACACCCTCCTTTTTGGCGGATCAGTACAGGTGCGCGCGCCCATATCGGGAGACCTGCGCGCCGCGGGCGGGAATATTCTCATTGAAAAACCGGTCGCAGGCGATGTCGCCGCTTTCGGCTATTCGGTGATTGATACTGACCATGCGGGAGGAAGCGTCTTTATCATTGCGGCAAATGTGGCGCTGAAGGACGGCGCTTCCGGACCCGTTATTATTTACGGCAATAACATCGCGCTTGAAGGCACCTTCGCCGACAATGTCACCGTTATCGCAAGCGGTCGGGTCTCGCTTGCGCCCGACACGGCTATTCACGGCATGCTTTCTTATCAGGCCCCCGAACCGGCGACTATTCCCGAATCAGCGGCAATCACGGGCGGCGTTGAGTACACAAGCGCCTCCTATTTGCCTGACCCCGGCACATCGCGCATCCTCGCGCTCGTGAGCGTCGGGCTCTTTCTCCTCGTGCGCATCCTCGGCGCGCTTATTCTCGCCGGCCTTTTCGCCGGCCTTTTCCCCAGATTTGCAGAAGTAATTGTTGAACAAGCGTACGAGAGTCGCGCGCGCAGCATCTTACTCACGATGCTTCTCGGCTTCGCCATCCTTGTCGCCGCTCCGATTCTACTCGTCCTTCTTTCGTTGACCTTCGTTGGTATCGGTCTCGCGTTCCTGCTCTCCGTCCTCTACGTTCTCCTCGTTCTTCTTTCAGTGATATATGCCGGCATTCTCCTTGGCAGTATGTTCGCACGCCGTTTCGCGCACCGCGATACGATTTTGTGGCGCGATGGCGTGCTCGGGATGCTCGCGCTGTCGTTCATTATCCTTGTGCCGGTTGTCGGCGGGTTTGTCGTTTTCCTCCTCACTCTCTTCACGGCGGGAACGCTTCTCCAGCTATTCTTCCACTTCGCCTTTCCGCACGAGGAACATTCCCCCGAAGCGGTATGAGCCCCGTTAGAAACGCCAGCAGGAAGCTGGCCAGGACTCGGAGAGTCCTTGTTTCTAACGGGGCGAGTCGCACAGAGCGCGTCGCGCGCGCCAAGTCGATACTCGCGTATCTGAAGCAGACCTACCCGGCGCCCAAAAGCGAGCTAGTAGCGGACACACCAATGCAGTTTGTCGCGTCAGTCATCCTCTCGGCGCAATGCACTGACAAGACCGTGAATCGCGTGACGGAGAAACTGTGGAAGAAATACAAATCGGCAAGAGATTTCGCGCGTGCAAATCCGGCGACTTTCACGAAGGAGATTTCCTCGGTCACCTTTTTCCGCAATAAGGCGAGGGCGATTATCGGCGCGGCGAAAATGATTCAGGAGAAGTTCGGTGGTCGCGTTCCAACAACTGAGGCCGAATTGACCCAGTTGCCGGGCGTGGGGTACAAGACGGCGCATGTCATCCTCGGCGAACTCCATGATGTATGGGAGGGCATCGCGACTGACACGCATGTGAAGCGTCTTGCGAAGCGCTTTGACCTCACCGATAACAATAACCCGACGAAGATTTCTAAGGATCTTGAAGCCCTAATTCCGAAGAAGGACTGGAAATATGTGAACAACGGCCTCGTGCTCTACGGGCGCTATGTCTGCTCAGCGCGCCCGCACGATTGCGCAGAGCACCCGCTCACGAAGCTCTATCCGCCTGCGGCGCTGCGCTGGCCCAAAACAGGGTAATATTCAGTTCATGGAAACAACCCAGCGCTTGCGAGTGAATGAACCCTCAAAGGAAGCACTGCATTTCCGCAAGATTGTGTGGGCGTTCTTCGAGAAAAATGGCCGGAACGCTTTACCGTGGCGTCACACCTTTAGCCCTTATCATATTCTGGTATCAGAAATCATGCTGCAACAGACACAGGTACAGCGTGTCATTCCGTATTATTGGAAATTCTTAAAGAAATTCCCAACAGTCCAGCGACTCGCAAACGCACCTCTTTCAGATGTGCTGAAGGTCTGGCAGGGACTTGGTTATAATCGCAGAGCACAGAAGTTACATCGTGCCGCAGAAGAAATCGTCGGTCACTATCGAGGGTCTTTCCCAAAAACAGCAGAGCAAATTGCATTGCTCCCGGGCGTGGGACTCTATACGGCACACGCTGTTGCCGCCTTCGCTTTTAATCGAGATGGTGTGTTCATCGAGACAAATATACGCACAGCAATCATTCACCATTTTTTTGGTGATAAGGAAGATGTTCCTGATGAACAGATTATGGAAGTGTTGGAACAAGTGTTGCCGAAAGGCAAGGCGCGGGAGTGGTATAGCGCGCTGATGGACTACGGCGCATCACTCAAGCGCTCGGGCATTTCGCATAACGCGCGGAGCAGAACCTACACAAAACAATCGCCCTTTACGGGGTCGCTTCGCGAAGCGCGCGGAGCGATTTTGCGCGAACTCGCACTCGGAGCCGCATCGCCGGCGCGTCTCGTTGACCTGCTTGGCGCGCCCCGCCGCGCGCAGATGCGCACTGCGCTCCGCGCACTTTTTGCCGAAGGGTTGGTGAAGAAAGAAGGAGGGAATTACGCTCTCCCTGATTAGTCGCGAAGCGAGACTATCGGAAATCTCGTATGAAGAAGGTCGCTAGGATGCCGAATACGGCAATGATTCCACCCGTGATGAAGAAGAGGAGTTGGTAATTCCCGAACAGGAGGATACAGCTTCCGATAATCGGCGCGATAAGGTCGGCAAGCGGCCAGATGCCGCGGAAGACGCTGACCGAGTTTATATCCTTTTCCGACACACGCCTGAAGAAGTGCCCTTCGGTCATACTCTCAATAAGCGCCGAACCGATGCGCGAGGTGACGAGTACGGCCATAATGACGAGGAGAGGTGTTGATGAAGAGAAAAGACCGACCGCCGCAAGCGAAGCGCCCGCGAGGAGGAATCCGGCGAACATCATCTCTTTGTCGCCCACATACCGATCGGCGAGAACCCCCGATGGGTACTGGATGAGGGTATAGGGCAGGAGCATGACGAAGAATATCCAGCTAAGGTCGCTCCAAGGAATAAGGAGCTCATTATGGAGGTAGATGGGCACATAGAGCGGCGCCCAGACAAAGAAGAGATACAGGAGTAAATGGCCGAAGGTTACTGCGGCGAGGTCGCGGTCGTGCGCAAGACAGCGCAGGGTATCTCCCATATGCGAGAGCTGGGGGGTCCGCACCTGCGGCAATCGCCGAGCGGCAAAGAGTGTCACAAACGGCACGAGTGCAGCCGCCGCGGCGAGGAATACCAAGTTATACGCATCGGAGCTGGCAAGCAAGGCGCCCAAGAGAAGGGGAGCGGCAAGAGAGGCAACATTCCACGCGGTAAGAAAGAGCGCGCGCACGCGCCCCGTGGAGCCCTCTTCCAAGACCGTTGCCTCAAGCAAGAGATCAAGTTCATATGCGAGGAACGGTTGGAGTGCCACGGTGACTGCCACGAAGAAAGCGCCGGCAAGTGCCCCCGGTATCGCGGCGAGCGCGGCGAGCGCGAGTATTTCAAGAATTGCAAAGACAAGTGCCATCTGTTGCGCGCCGTAGCGCGCGACAAAACGGGGGAGGAAGGGGAAACAGATACAGGCGACAAGCGCTCCGGCCGCAATCACGAGGCCGGTATAGGCGGCCGACATGAAGGACGACAGGAAGGGGAGAAGGATGTAGAAGGTCGCGGTGGAGAAGATTGCGAAAAAGAAGTTTCCGACCGAGATGACTACCCTTGGAGACATTGTGTCGAGCATAGCATATGAAAAA
>MFMD01000013.1 GCA_001781715.1 Candidatus Kaiserbacteria bacterium RIFCSPLOWO2_01_FULL_55_19
CATTGTGCAGGGGAGCACGCATGAGCACTACCTCGCTCCAATCCTGATAGGCGTCGGGACATTTTTCCTCCATTGTGCAGGGGAGCACGCATGAGCACTACCTCGCTCCAATCCTGATAGGCGTCGGGACATTTTTCCTCCCCTGCGGATTTACCCAATCCATGCAGCTCTACGCGCTTTCAACAGGAAGTCTGGTGCAGGGAGCGTTGACGATGTTTTTCTTCGCGCTCGGCACATTCCCCATGCTCGCGCTCCTCTCATTTGGGTCTCTTAATATCGCGCATAAGACCTGGAAGGGTCTTTTCTTCAAGACAGCTGGTCTGATTGTCATTGCTCTTGCAGCATTAAATCTCTCAAATATGCTCGCCACCACGGGAATAATCAATCCGCTCTTTAATTTCTGAAGTATGAATATACAAATGCTTACCGCTCTCGCTATTAGTGCCACGGTAATCGGGATAGCTTTCTGGATCGTACCGACGAATTCAGAGGTAGACGGGGGCGGCTTACCGGCACCGACAGCCGTCATTATTGATGGCACCCAAATTGTTGACATCACCGCGAAGGGGGGATATTCGCCGCGTGTTGTGGTGGCAAAGGCGGGTATACCAACCGTCGTGCGTCTTGCGACGAAAGACACCTTTGACTGCTCAGCGAGCGTGGTTATTCCGAAGCTTTCATATCAGAAGTTCCTTCAGCCGTCAGGTATTGAGGAGATTCAGATTACTGCCGACCAGGCTACGGGTACGCTCCAGGGCCTCTGTTCTATGGGAATGTATAATTTCAAAATCAAATTTGAATACTAGCGACATTACTTGGGTTATACAAAACCGGGGAAGTAATCGGTCTTGATATTGAAACGAGAGACGCCCATAGTGCGGAGCGTCTTCTCAAAGGCCTCCACCATTGCATGAGGACCGGAGATATAGAAAAGGCGTTCCCGATAGTCGGGGATTTCTCGGGCGATGAGCGCGCTGTCTATCTTACCTGCATAGGTTCCAGGCGCTCTACTCTGCTCTCCCGTGAGAGCGTATATGGTTTTCATGCCGATTGTTTGTGCGGCACGATCGAAAACATCTTTATAGGCAATCTCGGCAGCTGTCTTGTTTGAATACAGGAGCACCGCAGTCCGCGCATCCTTCGTATCAAGGAGGTACTGTACCTGACTCCGGAAGGGCGTAATCCCGATGCCGCCGGCGATAAAGGCCAATTTCTTGCCTTTATCTTCCGGCAACACGAATTCTCCCGAGAGCTGGGAGGCAGAGATGGTATCGCCCGGCAGGAGAGCCATCAAAGCCCGTTTAAAGGTGCTTTCAGATTCATACACCTTGACCCCGAGCCGCACGACCCGTTCCGTCGGTGATGACGCAACGGTGAAGAAGCGGCGGTTACCCCGAGCGTCAGACGGGCTGTGGGCGAGCGTCCATTCCAGATATTGTCCGGGACGAAAGACGAGCGGCTTATCGGGGGCAAAGGTGAATTCGTAGGTGCCGAGAGAAATCTCTTTCTTCTGGAGGAGGGTGAGCATATAGCGGCCTTTGGGGCTCACGAGGTAGACGAAGATATTGCCGATAATGAGCGCAAGTTCCGGAGTAAAATAGAAAGAACCGAGATGTATATTCGGCGCGAAGAAGAATCCGACAATTGCGCCGTAGATAATGCGCGAGATCCGTGTCGGCGGCATCGTAAGCGGTTCGGTGAGCATTACGAACGCGAGGAAGAAGAACGAAGAATGCTGGAGTGTTTGGGTAATGGCCGTGAGCGGCGTATTGCCGTGGGCGGTTACAACGATAGTGACGAGTGACACGAGCGAGAAGGCGAGGATAAGGTCAAAGCGACGGATTTTGCGTACGATGAGCAATCCGCCGATAAGTACGAACGGGAGGAGCGACATATTCCCGCCGACCCACCAGGTTGCCGACTGGTCAACGACGAGCGCGGCGAGTGCGACGCCAAATGCGGCCGGATTAAAGATATGTTTCTTACCGATGGCAAGTACATATTTTGATGCCATCGCCCATACAGAAGCGAGGATGAGAAACCAAACGCCCGTGATATCGGTAGGGGAGACGGGGGCGATAATGAGAGCGAGGATAAGCGCGGTGATGTACACCGACTCCACATTGGTATGCGCCGCGTAGAGTCTCGCGCCCAACGTATGTATTCCCCAGCACACACAGAGAATGACACCGACCGAGAAGAGAAGATTCGGCAGGGTGAAGGGAAAGAGCCCGAACACACTCAACACCCCTCCCGTCGCGAGCACTACGATAAGGTAGTACAGCACGAGGCGGTACATCGTTATTCTGTTGAGAAACGAGTCCAGGTACGAGAGCATGGGGATCAGTTCGCGAGAGCGAGCGCCGACGCGAGAGAAATATTGAACGCCTCTGCCGTTTGTGTGGCGCCCGAAACGCTGTCTATGTCGGCGCTCTGAGCAGTAATGGCTTCTTGCCTCAGGATGGGCAGTGAGCGATTGCTAATCCCAATTGAGGTCTCCCGGTCATTTGGAAATTTGAGGAACTCCACATCAGTAAGCCGCCCGCCCTGTATAATCGCTTTCACCTGAACGATTCCATAGAACGAATCGGTGGCTTTACCGACGTACGAGCCGTTAATAAACTGACCGGAGCTCATCATTGATTGTGGCATCATGGGGTTTTCTCGCGGGATTCCCGAAGTGGGGGGAGACTGTCCGCCAAGGTACTGCCACACGCTGTACGCCGCGGTCACCGTAAGCAAGCCGATAGTGAAAAGTAGCTTGCCGGGGCTCGTTTTTTCCCTCTGGTTCATTATGTCCAATGGGCGTTGTTACGCGCCTGTGTCACCAGATACCACATTCTTGGGCGATCCGGCGGAAAATTGTTTTATATTATCAATCGTCGTGTCCAGAATGCGTTCAATCGCCTCGGTGGTATTAAAGGCGAGATGCGGCGTCACAATCACGCGCGGATGATTGATGAGATAGTGGTCTTCAAGAACGGTCTTAACCGCATCGGCGTTTGGGTGTGGCATAGTAAGCAACATTGCCTCCTCTTTCAACTTATCTTCCTCTTCAAGAACATCCAGCGCGGCGCCCGCGAGTATCCCGTTTTTCAATGCATCCACCACCGCTCCGGTCTCCACAACGGCACCGCGCGCCGTATTGATAAGGTAGGCACCCTTCTTAATGGAAACGACATTCTCCGTATTGATAAGGTGATGTGTATGGGGATTGTACGGGACATGAAGCGTAATAATGTCAGCCGCTCCAAGGAGCTCGGGGAGCGTAAGGTACTTGAAATCGAGCGCGTGAGAAAGGTCGGCATTAGGATACGCATCAAAGGCGATAACCTTCATGCCGAAGCCCTGTGCCATACGGATAACATGGACGCCAATGTGGCCGGTACCGATGATACCGATGGTCTTTCCCGCGAGGTCAAAGCCGCGCAATCCGATGGGCGAGAAGGTTCCGGCCCGGACGCGTTCGTCGGCGTCAATGATGCGCCGCGAGAGCGCCAAGAGAAGTGCAAAGGCGAATTCGGCGACCGTGTTTTCGCCGTAGAAAGGCACCGTGACCACCGAGACGCCGCGCGCTTTTGCCGCTGCGAGGTCAATATGGTCAAAACCGGTTGAGCGCGTTGCGATGAGTTTCAGAGCGGGGAACCGAGCCATCTCTGCATCATCAATGCGCGACTCTATAAAGGTACAAAGAACCTCCGCCGCAGGATCGGTAAGATCGGTGTACTTGGAGAACGGCCCTTCGTGAAATGAAATATCATCGTTCGGGAGTCGTTCCCGCACGTAGGCCTCCTCCCACGGCTCACCGGAGAAATAGTGAATCTTCATAGATGCATCTTACACGAGTTCAGCACGGGACGGTACGATTCGCGAGCGCCTACCTATACATGCGCGAGAATTTGCGAGCGAAGTACGGACGCACATAGCGGTCAAGTCCCCAATAACCCGCAACACGACGCGCGCCCATAATACCGATGGCGAGCAAGAGCCAGATAGGATTGACGCTCACGGTGCCGGCAAGGAGGAAGTTCATATTCATAACGAAGCCGAAGAATGCGGCGACGCCCGTAAAGAGGCCAACGATAAGCCCGAGTCCAACCAACACTTCGCCGACGGCAATCGCATTTGACCACGCATTTAGATGGGGGACCACCACACTTTGGAGGAAGGAGGCATACCACATCTGGACATCAGGATGCAGGCCCACGGTCTTGCCAAGCGCCCCCTGGACGAAGCCCTGCATCGCAGCGCCGGCATCGCTGCCGAACCACGCCGGGTTGGTGACTTTCTCCCATCCCGCCATGAACCATTCATAACCGAGGTAGAGACGGACGACGAGCCAAAAGGGCGCACTCATCGTATTTGCAGTGAAGAAATGGATGAACGCTGACTGTTCAACGGTGTGGGTATTCATATCCGTATTGTAGAACAGGCGGGAGGAAATGGAAGTCGTGTCTGGGGAGAGTACTATGGATATATCGTATGAGAGAAACGCGCAGCATAATGGGCATGCCGATTGACATAGAAATTGTCGGCACTGACGCAAATGAGGTCCACGAAGAGGTCTTTAGCTATTTGCATGCGGTAGACGAACGCTTCAGCACCTACAAAGAACACAGCGAGATTTCACGCATCAACCGGGGCGATAACGACCCAGAAACGATGAGTGACGAGATGCGCGAGGTATTCGCTCTTGCTGAGAGGACGAGGCAAGAGACAAACGGTTACTTCAATATACGCCGACCGGACGGTCGTATTGATCCGTCGGGTATTGTGAAGGGCTGGGCGATACAGGGCGCCGCGGAACGGATTCACGGTGCCGGCTATGAGCATTACTTCGTGAACGCCGGTGGCGACATTGCACTACGCGGGAGGAACGCCGCGGGCAAGGAGTGGAGCATCGGCATCCAGAACCCCTTTAACAAAAGCGAGATTATCAAGGTTGTGTATCCGAGAGGAAAGGGGATTGCGACTTCGGGTTCGTATATTCGCGGCGACCATATCTATAATCCGCATCGGCCCGAAGAAGCGATACAGGAAATCGTGAGTATGACGGTCATCGGCCCCGATGTACTTAGCGCCGACCGCTTCGCCACCGCCGCCTTCGCAATGGGGAAATGGGGTATTGGGTTTATTGAGCGCCTCCCCGACTTTGAGGGGTATGCAATAGACGCGCATGGCATTGCCATCATGACAAGTGGCTTTCCCTCATACACCACCCCTAGCTAGTCGGCAATAATTGTGTGTTATTATCATCTCTCATGAGCGTCAGCAAACTCGCACAGAGGCTTATCCCCCCTGTCAGTACAAAGCGGATGCGAGCATCTCCCGATGGCTTTCTTACCGCCCTGCGTGCCATTACAAGTGCCGAGTGGTCCCGTAGAGAGAAAAATACTCTCCTCACGCTCTTTAAACAGATGGCGCTTGATGTACCTGCGTATCGGAATTTCCTGCGCAGTAATGGAGTGCGTCGTGAGAGTGTCCGCACAACAGCAGAGTTGGTCGCGATACCAACAATGACAAAGCAGAATTACCTGCAGAAAGATAAACTCGCGAACCTCTTTTGGCACGGCTCAATGCTTTCACCGCACATTCTCACCTCCACATCCGGTTCAACCGGGAAGCCAACCTACTTCGGACGCTCTCACGAGGTTGATGAACATTCGGCATTGATTCACGAGCTCATATTTCGTACGAGTTCGCTGAAACAGGACAAATCGACACTCGTTATCGTTTGTTTCGGTATGGGGGTTTGGATAGGCGGTCTTATTACCTACCAGGCATTTGAACTGATGAGTCGCCGGGGTTATCCCATCTCGATTCTCACGCCCGGCATAAATAAGAAAGAGATTTTAAAAGCGCTGACAGACCTTGCACCGCAGTATGAACAACTGATTCTTGCTGGGTATCCGCCCTTCCTGAAGGATGTTATCGATGAGGCACTTGCATCGGGTATTTCTTTCAATAAACATCGAGTGAAGCTGCTGTTCGCGGCAGAGGCATTCACTGAGAACTTCCGTGACCATCTCGCCAAGAAGGTCGGTATCAATACTATTCTTACCGATACCATCAACATTTACGGAAGTGCAGAGATTGGCACAATGGCATTTGAGACCCCCTTTTCTATACTTGCGCGCCGACTCGCGATGAAGAATAGAAAACTCTTTGCACACATCTTCGGCGGTACCACAAAGACGCCGACCTTGGCGCAATATATACCTGAATTCGTCTCTTTTGAGGCTCCAAAGGGTGAGATACTCATTTCGGGGAATAGCGCGCTCCCTCTGATGAGGTATTCAATAGGAGATCACGGAGGGATCTATCCCTTCCGCGAGCTCGTCGAACGGTATAAAGCGCACGGTGTTGGCCTCATGAAAGAGGCACAAGCCGCTGGTATCCGGAGACATGTGTATGAACTCCCATTTGTGTATGTCTTTGAGCGCATTGATCTCGCGACGACACTCTACGGTTTGCAGATATATCCCGAGACGATTAAAGAAGTGCTCCTCAAGAAACATTTTGTAAATAGCTTGACCGGTAAACTCACGCTCATCACGAAATACGATGCAAATCACGATCAGTATTTGGAAATCAACCTCGAATGCAGGCCGAAGAAAGAGGCAAGCAAGGCTCTTGCCTCCGAGTTGCTTGCAGAAATCATTAAGAGTTTGCGCGAGAAGAATTCTGAATTTCGTGAATTGTCTGATTTTCTCGGGAAGCGCGCAGAACCGAAGCTAGTCTTCTGGGCATATGAAGACCCGCTCTATTTCAAACCCGGCATTAAGCAACCATGGGTGGTGCGGGAGTCATAAAAGCACATGATAGAATTCGGATATGAAACCGGAACGGCTTGATCGTGAGAAAGAATCGCTTTCTGCATTCCGCAAGCGCGTACAACCATCGGCTACCGTAGACCGCTACGGTCTTTTACTCGAAGACCTCTTTCTTATCCGTAATCCGCGGTTTAAGTTCGTTAAGGACCATACGGATGAGGTGAAGGCGTTTACCGCCGACTATTGCGCGGGCAAACCGCTTGAAGAAGTGGGGGAGTGGTTCTTCTTCCCGTGGAACAAGACACTCGCGCATTATCTTCCGCACAACGAGCACCAAGAGATACGCACCGCACGCAATCGAAATATCATCACGAAAGAAGAACAGCAGAAGTTCTACGGTCTCCGCGTTGCCTATGCGGGGCTCTCGGTGGGCAGCCACGGTGCGATGACGGTAGCGCTTATGGGTGGCGCGCAGAGCATCAAGATTGCCGACCCGGACGAAGTCTCGCCCTCAAACCTCAATCGCATGCGCTTTGATTTCTTCGCTGTTGGCCGTAAGAAAACGGACCTCGTACGCGATTATGTATATCAGCTGAATCCGTATGCCACAATAGAAGCCTTTGATGCGGGCGTTTCTGCCGCCACGATGGACGCCTTTCTTACCGATGTTGATGTGCTGGTGGAGGAGACCGACAATCTTGAAATTAAAATCGCGTTGCGGCTCGCCGCGCGTAAGCGCGGCATCCCGGTTGTGATGGCGACCGACAACGGCGACAATATCATTGTTGAAGTAGAACGCTTTGACCTCGACAAAACCAGACCACTCTTCAACGGTGTTATCGGGGATGTACATATTGATATGTTTAAGACATTTGCACCGTCTGATTTACCGAAACTCGCAACAAAAATTGCCGGTCCAAATTTCGTGACCGAACGCATGATGTCCTCGCTTCTGCAGGTAGGTCGAGAGATTTATTCGTGGCCGCAACTCGGCGA
Source organism: Candidatus Kaiserbacteria bacterium RIFCSPLOWO2_01_FULL_55_19 (assembly GCA_001781715.1). Lineage (GTDB taxonomy): Bacteria > Patescibacteriota > Minisyncoccia > Phycocordibacterales > Phycocordibacteraceae > C7867-001. The sequence continues at coordinate 7,770 of MFMD01000013.1, forward strand.
TGCGGCGACGCTCTCGGGTGTCGCCATCGCGTATATCTTGAAGCGACTCGCACTCGGTCAAGTCGTGAAAGAAGAGAAGTGCGAAGTGAGCCTAGATGCGCTCATTGACCCGGAGCATCATGCGCCGCGTAGGAAGGACGCGCGTGAGAAAGCGCGCGCCGCCTTCTTCGCCACCATCGGTCTCTAGCCGCGCCATGAATGTCGCCTACAAGAAGATACTGAAGGCAGCGGTAGCAGCACCCTCGGGCGACAATTCTCAGCCGTGGCAGTTTGTGTTTAGAGAACCGAATGTACTCGAATTTCACGCAGTTCCCGAAAGAGATAATGCCGCGCTGAATGTCGACCAGAGCGGAACATTTATTGCGCTTGGCGCGGCAATCGAGAATGCCGAGCTTGAAGCAAAGGCGCTTGGCTTCGCCCCCCATACACGCCTTGCAGAAGGGGATACGCTGGCAATCATGACGCTTACCGCAGGAGGTAATTGTCCTGAACGGGAACGAATTCTTCAGGGAGGTATTGTGTTGCGGCATAGTAATCGCAAGGCCTATACCAAGACGCCTCTTCTCCCCGAGGACAGGATCGCTTTGGTTGATGCGGCAGGAGACAGGAAAGGGGAATCTCTCACCTTTATCGAAGAACCCGACGCTATGGCGTCAGTCGCGCGTGCGCTCACGACGATGGAGGAAATCGCCCTCAGCAATAAAACTCTGCACAAACTCTTCTTTGACAGTATCTTCTGGTCTAAGGAAAGGAATGATGCGGGAGAGCAGGGCCTCTATATTAAGACGCTTGAGCTGCCACCGCCCGCGCAACTCTTTTTCAAAGTGCTTCGCCATTGGCCGGTGGCGAGCGTACTGGCACGCATCGGATTCCCGAAAGTGGTGGCCACTACAAATGCAAAACAGAATGCAAGTGCTTCTGCCTTCGGCGTCATCCGCATCAAGCGGTATGAGCGCGCAGGATATATCGAAGCGGGGCGTCTTCTTGAGAGAGTGTGGCTTGCATCGGCAGCGCGCGGAATGTCGCTCCAGATAGTGACAGGACTCCTTTTCCTCGCGCGTGCGGCGCAGGGGAGCACATCCACGCTCTTTTCTGGTGCCGAGCGCGAGACGATACAAGCGGCATACACGCGCGTGCGGGAGCACCTTACGGGTTCGGAGGAACCATTCCTTATCTTCCGCGTTGGCTATGGGGACGCACCAAGTGCGGTATCATGCCGTAAAGCGCCGGCAATCGTTACAGCGCCGTAATTCGTATGAATGCATTTCTACACCTTGACCTCTTGTCTGTCGGCATCGCCGTTGCGGGCATTGGTCTCTTGGGATTCGTCATTCTCTTCAACAACACCCGCTCTACGACGAATCGAGCGTTCTTCTATTTCTCAATCGTTACCGTTGGCTGGAGCATTCTTAATTATTCCTATTATCAGCTACCGGCGGGCGACCTCGCGCTCTGGCTCCTGCGGGGCGTGATGTGCTTTGCTACCTGGCACGCCTTCACCTTCTTCCACCTGGCGGCCGCCTTCCCGGACGATGCTTATCGTCAGCCCAAGTGGCATACCTATCTCCTCATACCGCTCGTGGGAGCAGTCTCGATACTCACGCTCACGCCGTATGTGTTTGAGCGCATCAATGCAGTCGGTTCTGATGGGGCGATTGGCGGCGTGCAAAATGGTTCGGCAATCGCGTTTTTCGGGATGCTCGTACTCTCCCTCATACTCTCGAGCATCTGGAAGTTGGTCCGCAAGACGCTGAAGGCGTCCAAGGAGGAACGGCGCCCCTATTCTCTGATGCTCTCTGGAATGGTCATCACCTTCGTCTTCCTTCTTACCTTCAATTTCCTCATCCCAGCGGTCTTCAATAACCCTACATTCATACCGCTCGGCGCGCTCTTTCTACTCCCATTCGTCATAATGACCTCCTACGCTATTTATCGCCACCATCTGTTTAATCTGAAGGTCGCCACGACGGCATTTCTCGGCTTCATGGTGACGGTGTTTACCTTCATAAATATCTTGTACTCCAATACGGCAAGCAGCGTCGTTATCAACATCACCGCGTTTATTATCGTGCTTATCGGCAGTATCAGAATCGTGCGGGATACGCTTAGTCTGAAGACGCTGACCGAAGAGCTTGAAGAGACCAACGAGCGGCAGGAGGTACTCATCCACTTCATCGGACACGAAGTAAAGGGCTCGCTCGCCAAGGATGCGGGCGTCTTCGCCTCGCTCACCGAGGGCGATCTGGGAGCGCTCCCGGACACCGCGAAGACCTTCGTGGAGCGCGCGCTTGCGGAGACGCGCCAGGGTGTGGATGCCGTCGCGAATATTCTCAAAGCCGCAAACCTGAAGAAGGGAACAGTGGCGTATGTAAAAGAACCCTTTGACCTGAAGGCGCTCGTTGAGGAGGCCGTTCGGCGCGCGCGGCCGCTCACCGAGGAGAAGGGGCTCGGACTCTCGTTTACTCCAGACGGTGCGTCCTACCAGATGACCGGCGATAAGGCGCAGATTAACGACCATGTACTGCGCAACCTGATTGATAACGCGGTGAACTACACCCTGACCGGCTCCATTACCGTCTCACTGAAGAAAGAAGACGCGAAGCTCGTGTTCGTGGTCAAGGATACAGGCGTCGGTATCACCGACAAAGACAAGAAGCGCCTCTTCACCGAGGGCGGGCACGGCAAGGATTCGCAGACGATTAATGTGCACTCCACAGGATACGGACTCTACATCGCCAAGCGCATCGTGGAGGAGCACAAGGGCACCATCCGCGCCGAGAGCGAGGGCCCCGGCACCGGTGCATCATTTATTGTTGAGTTTCCGGCTTAGTCTGGTACTGGCGGAAGAACTTGGTGCTGGCAGAAGGACTTGCACCTTCGACCTTGGCTTTATGAATGCCATGCTCTAACTACCTGAGCTATGCCAGCAATACAGAGACACTAACAAAATTCTGCAGATTTTGGTAGGATAGAAAAACTGCGGTCGTGGTGTAGCCTGGTTAACACGTCTCCCTGTCACGGAGAAGATCGTGGGTTCAAATCCCATCGACCGCGCATTGTTAGGAAATATTTATGCCGCACGGCCATAGTTGTCCTCAAGCCGTTTGATGTCGTTCTCATCAAAGTCGCCAAACGCTATTTCAAGACAGATGAATCCTCCGGGACCGCCCGTGATGCGATGCTCCTGCTCCCGCTTGCCGAAGAAGGTGTCCCCCTCGCGCGCCTCGGTATCTTTCCCATTGATATGCACGGTGCCCGAGCCCTTGAGCACGCGCCAGAACTCATCGCGATGCGCGTGGGTCTGGAGACTAATAGACTGGCCCGCATTCACAGTGATAATCTTCACCGTCGTTTTCTCGTTTAGCGTGAAGCGCTCAAAGTTCCCCCACGGCCGAACTTCTTTCTCATAGTGTCCGAGGTGTTCCATCGTTAGTCAAAAGTATATCATCGCTTGGAGAGAGTTGATGTTTAATTCATCTTTGGTAGAGTGGGTATATCCACAGGTGCTACTTTACTATAGAGGTCATAAGTGAGAAAATAATAGGGATGGACAAGAAATTACTGGAGCTCTGGTACTTGCGGGACAAGAAGTCCGTGCATACTATTGCCGATGAACTTCGCTGTTCTGACGGGAAGGTAAATTACTGGCTGGAGAAGCACTCCATTCGAAAACGCTCAATTAGTGACGCAATTTATATAAAGAACAACCCAAAGGGCGACCCTTTCTCATTTCAGACACCTCGTTCAAACAATGACTGGTTTCTCTCAGGTCTTGGTCTCGGTTTATACTGGGGTGAAGGCACGAAGAAAAACCTCCGCACCGTCCGGCTGGGGAATACAGACCCCTATTTAGTGAGAGCTTTCCTGATCTTCTTGCGGAGAATCTACGGTATCAATGGCTCAAAGTTGCGCTTCGCTCTCCAGATCTTCACAGACATGGACCAGAAGAAAGAAGAGAAGTTCTGGCGCGAATTTCTCAATGTTGATGCCAAGCAGTTCTACAAGACGATTAATACCCGTTCTGGGAGCATAGGCACATACCGGACTAAATCGGAACACGGAGTACTGACAGTTTATTTCGGGAATAAGAAATTGCGCGATCTTCTCATTACTGAAATTGAAAAAATGAAGAAACTCCGCTAGTATGCTTGTGTGCAGTAAGCCGAGATAGCTCAGTTGGTAGAGCAGCGCCATGGTGGGTCGCAGACCCTGCCCACGATTCTCGCGAGGGAGTCGTGAATCCCGAATAACGGTTAATATCCGCACAAACGGACAAGACCGTGGCGCAAATTTTGCGCCCGAACGACTGACAAGGGTTCCCGCCCTTTCTTCAAGAAAGGG